>CAYOUH010000029.1:0-2559 GCA_964407085.1 uncultured Candidatus Peribacteria bacterium
TCAAGCCAAAGCTTGACAATGTGCTCGGAGAACTTTTCCACCATGGGGTCCGACGCTTCACCACCCCCACCTTTGACGTTGCCGAACAGGCCTTCCAAGCCTTCTTCCGAGAATCCCTTGCGGACATTGGAGAGTACCTTTTCCGTATCTCCTTTGGTGAAGAAGACGTAGCTCTCGTCCAGTGCCGCAACGCCCGTCTTTTTGGCATACGGTTGTCTCAATATCCTTCCGACTAGCTGGGTCATGGAGGTATTGCTTTTCGCGTCCGGGATTACACCGAGGATATAGGCAAAGGAACAATCCCAGCCTTCTTTCAGAGCCTCCTTCGTGATGATATAGCGCACTTCGGATTGTTCTGTCAGAAGGTTCTCCTCGCGTATCTCGTCCATCGAACTGGATTTGACCGCGATTTCGTGCCGGGAAACACCTAAACGCATGAGATACTCCCGCACGTCCTCGCTGTGGGCGAAACCTTGTCCACGTTGGTCCTTGCCCGTGCGCTCGACCTGGATGAGCGCGATAGGTCGGATATACGTTCCGCTTTCTTTTTGGTACTTTTCTGCTTCCTTCTCCAAATCCTCTCTCTTGCTCTTGATAGAAGCGATCATTTCTTCCCATTCGCCGTCGTGCGCGGGCGCGATCACGTGCAGGTCCAGCTTGACCATACCAGCATCCTTAAGCTGCGGCCCGGTCACCGTGGAAACTATGTTCATGTCGTCGAAGGGTGTTGCGGACAAACCGACGACCAAGGACGGATTCAGCCCGTCCAAGACCGCTTGGGATTTCTCTTTGAACATTGTATGGAACTCGTCCACGATGATCAGTGGGGAGAGCGTGCGGATCAGGTTTCCTAGGCTCGTCTTGACTTGGAGCTGGTCGAACATGCTCTCCTCCGTAGTATCCAGGTTGGGAATCGCGTCCTTCAGAGACTGGTGCAGGTCGTACCGGCCATCAGGGGGGAAGAAATCCATGTAGCCTCCGCTGTCGCGAAAAATCTTGTTCGAGTCCCGCTTCGCCGACTGGATCATCAGCATCAGGACTACCAGGTTCTCATCGGTATCTTGACGACGGATGGGCTGACCCTTTTCCAAGATGATCGTCCGGTTGTTGCTGGCCTGGTCCAGGAATTGGCGGTAGGGGTGCGATTTGTCCCGCAAGTTTCCAATGGTTTGGCGGTAGAGACCCTCGCGGTGCGTGATCCACACAACGAGCCCTGTACGTTTCTTGGCCAGGATGTTTTGGTAAGCCCGGATCGTCTCGACGGCCATCAACGTCTTGCCGCCTCCGGTAGGCATACGGATGCACACTCGCGGATATGGGTCACCCTTGCCCGTGTGTGGACGGTCCTTGAAGGCCTTAGGAGCCGTTGCTAGGGACAAGTACCCGTCCAAAGAAGCCCGTACGTCTTCAGGAACCTTGGCATACTTCGTCCGAGCAGCATCCAAATCGGACAGGAACGTCTCCATATCCAGCACAACCTGGACTTGATAGTCTTTGAGCATGGCTATTTGGCGCGTTCAAAGAGGTTGTAGGGAATACTCACAAACTCGATATTGAACGCGGACAAATGCTCGTCGTCCAAATAACACGCCGGAGCGTACACAGTCTTACGGCCCTTGTGCTTCTTGTGGACCTCTTCGACCCAGGACAAGGTGATAGCAAGCGACTTGAGTTGTTCCATATCCTGCCGATACAGCAGGTACACGGCCCGGTCCCCGTCCGACCCGACATAGTACCGTTCGGGATCAATCTCCTTCTCCTTGGCGTGGTCCTTACCCGTAGCTAGGTAGTAGACGTAGCGGGCGAACTCGGGAAACGTCGGCAGTTCACCGGACAACAGGCGTTCCGCGTCGATGGAAGGACCCAGGGTGTAGTAGGTAAACCCAACATCATACTTGTTCCGCCCGATCACCCGCTTGACCCGCTCCCGCGTGATCTCATGCACAAAGCGGAATCCGGCTTCATAGGCTGGCGTATTCTCTTTAATCTCTTCGGGAAGCTGAATCAGGATGAACTTCCGCTTGCCGCCATCCTCAGCGTTTAATTCCATGACAGCTTGCCCCGTAGTTCCCGAACCAGCGAAGGAATCAAGAATGATAGCATCTTTCCCTTGGTCCATCTTCCTACCCAAGGAAAGGAGAAACTTGATCAAGGCTGGTGGCTTCGGTTGGTCGAAAACCTTATGCTCAGAAAATATTTCTTCCAATGCAGCCGTCCCATCTTTACTAAAGCCGACAAGCTGGGAAGGGAGAAGGGTATCCGGTGGTACTCCTTCCTGTACACGTCGGAGGTATCGTTTTGCCTTGGGCTCTTTGCCGCTGAAATCGATTTCATTAGCCTCCTCCATGCTACTCAATGTTTCTATTGAGTAGCGTGGAAACCTCCCTGCGGGAGCTTTCCACGCTATCCCGTTTTTGAAAGTATACGTATAGGGCGTGTAGAAATTCCGTGCATGGAGGGGGTCGAGTTTGTAGGGACCATTGCCATCGTTATCATCATGTGGATAGCTTCCCGACTTATCAGTCGGCAATCGAATGTAACTATCCGGGTTCCCATCTT
>CAYOUH010000029.1:2569-8699 GCA_964407085.1 uncultured Candidatus Peribacteria bacterium
AGGCATATTCCCAGCTTCAATCAATGATCGTTTAGTGTTGGCATACACGAGGATAAATTCCGTGTTTTTATTGAATTCCTTACTAGAATTCCGGACGGTGTGCATTCCCCGCCACGTCATCTGCGCCAAGAAATTCTCAGGGCCAAAAACCTCGTCCATAAGTAATTTCAAAGCATTCACTTCGTTATCATCGATACTCACAAAAATCATCCCATCATCACTCAATAACTCGCGCAGGAGCTTGAGACGAGGGGTTATCATGCACAACCACTTGTCGTGGCGCGTCAGGTCTTCCCCTTCCTTGCCGACTGCCTCGCCGAGCCAGTCCTTGATGATGGGACTATTGACGTTGTCGCTGTAGACCCAGCCTTCGTTGCCCGTGTTGTAGGGCGGGTCGATATAGATGCACTTGATCCGGCCTTGGTACTTGGGCAAGAGAGACTTGAGCGCAAGCAGATTGTCACCTTCGATGATCAGGTTTTCATCCGCATTCTTGCCCTTGATGGATCGCTTATCGTCCCGCTCTAGCGGATGGTAGGGGACGGAGAGATGGTGGTTCCAGACGGCGGATTTGCCTTTGAAGTGAAGGGAGGGCATGGATTATATAGATTACTTCCAATTCAACACCGTGATCGTAACCTGCAACACCGTCGCGAAGCACACCCACGCGAGGTAAGGCAGGTTCACATAGGTCACCCAGCGCACGTGGGGATAGACAGCGACGAGCGCCCAGATGAGCGTCCCGAGCACGAGCAGGATGTCCACCGTCGCGAGGAGGTTGTTGCGCAGGCCGAACTGGATGGGGGTGAAGGCCGCGTTGAAGGCGAGATTGAGCGCGAAGGGCAGGGCCACCATCCACGGCAAACGGCCCGTGAAGGCCTGGTAAAAGACGGCCCCGAACGACACCGTGATGATGGCGTACAGGACGGTCCACACGGGACCGAAGAGCCACGCGGGCGGCGCCCAGGACGGGCGGATGAGTTGTGTGTACCAGTCGGCGGAGGGCATACGGGCATTGTAGCCCTATCGTTCGCTTTGGGAAGCCTCTCGCCTCGATAAATCCCTGATTGATTGGTAGACTGGTGTGAAACACAACCATGCCCACCCCTGAATCCAATCCCACCAGCCCCCTTCCTTCCGCTGAAATACAGAGGGACAGGAAGCTGGAAGCCAAACTCGAGGAGATGGATGCGCATGAGTATGAGTCAGCTGAGAAGCGCCTATCGGAGTGGTCCGAGAGGAACGCCAACGGTATGGACGTAGTGGAATACAGGCACATGCTCTTTACGTTCAAGTCGCACGTGGAGCGGGTGGCCAAGTTTTGGAAATTCATCGATGCCGAACAAGATCCCGCCAAACGCAAGACCCTGATGAAAAGGGTTGAGAAGGTGGTGAAATTCAAGATACCGACGAAGGAGGTGTCGGTGGACGTCTTTGATAAATTGGTCATCAAGATGGATCTGGGCATGTTCGATGTCCTTCATCGCGAGGTTGATGAAGCGATGAAACAGGGGCAGATGGATAACGCGCGCAGGTTGATCGGGGACATCACGAAGTCATCGTCAGAGGTCTTCTCTTCACTCCAAAACGAAGGTTTGGTCGGGAATTACGGAAAGATCATGGTGCGTACGAAGGGCTTGGATATGCAGACAGAACGGTTGTACGCCCGAATGGACATGGGACCGGCGGAAGAGCTGGAGTATATGCTGATTAAGGAAAAGATGGATGGCATATTGCAGCAGGTGGAACAGTCGCTATCTATGGCACGGTCATGGCTGGGATCACAAGACCGGTCGTCACCCTTCCTTGCCCTGACAGGAATGGCCAACATGGCAACTTCGGGTATTTTGTTGGGGGTAGTGGGAAAGATCAGTTCCGAAAGCCAGCGGGTAAACATGGCTATCGGTGGTGGAATGAGCACGAGAATGCGCGCCATCCAGTTGGAGCACATCGAGTTGGAAACGAAGGTATTAGTGAAAACGGTATCCGCCCTGGATATCGAGACTCTGGAAAAAGCACTCACTCCAGGGTCGAAGATGGAGATAGGTATGCCATTGGAAACACTGGTTGAACTCGTCCTTTACACGCGGAATGGAGTGATGCGCAACGCTAACGCCCTAGAAAGGCGGGGTGTTGATATAACGAGTTTCAATAGAAAACTCGGCAGGATAATCGAAGCACTGGTGCGTAAGCAACAAGGCAAGATCGCCTGAGCTATTCGTCCGTCTCGTCCTGGATTTCTCCCACGAGTTCCTCCAGCACGTCCTCCAGGGTCACGAGGCCGAGGATCTTCTCTTTGTCCCCATGCGCGTGGACCAGGGCCAGGTGGGATTGCTTCTTGTTCAGCGCGCGGAAGGCGCGTTCGAGCGACACCGTCTCGTCCAGCCGCTGGATGGGCAGCATGAACTGCGAGACCGGCTTGTCGCGCTCGTCGCTGTTGAGCGCCTTCATGAGCGCGTTCGTATGCACGTAGCCAATGATATTGTCCTCGTCGTCGTGGAACACGGGATACCGCGAGTGCCCGCCCTGCGCGGCGGCGTAGGCGATCTGGTCCACGCGCACGTCCCCGTCGAGCGACACGGCGCGCGGCAGCGGGGTCATCACCTGACCCACGGGGATGTCGTCGAATTCGAACACGCGCTCGATGAGCCGATGCTCGTCGTAGCCGATGCCGCCCTTCTCCGCGCTCATGCGCGACAGGATGAGCACTTCTTCCTCGCTGACGTGGTGCACGTCCGCCCCGCCCAGGACGCGGTTGAGGAAGTGATTCACGGTGCCTAGGACCCACGAGATGGGCCACAGGAGGATGTACGAGATCCACAGCGGCCAGGCGGCGAGCTGGGCCACCCGGACGTTGTTGTTGTAGGCCAGGGATTTCGGGATGACCTCGCCCACCATCAGGATCACGAAGCTCGTGACACCCGTGACGATCCCGATCCCGATGGACCCGAAGCGGTCGGCGGACAGGAACGTGGCGTAGGAGGCGGTGCCTAGGCCCGCCAGGGTGTTGCCGATGAGGGTGGTAGTCAGCAGCCGCTCGGGGTTCTTCTTCAGCCGCTCGATGAGCTGCGCGTTCCACGCGTTCTGCTTCTTCATGAGCCGCACCCTGGAGGCATGCAGGCTAAAGAACCCGGCTTCGCACGCGGAAAAGAAGCCGGACAGGACGACGAGGACGAGGAGGATGATGGGTTCTATGGGGATTCGGTCAGGAAAGCGAAGCACATCGTAGCACGAACCCCAGCGGGATGCGAGGGGATCCATCTCTTCTTCCTGAGGACTGTAGTCGGTCCGAAGGATCCCATTCGAATCGGCGAGATCCTTCGCTTCACTCAGGCAAAAGAAAATACCTATTCTCCCTTCGCCGCCCGTTCAAGCTCAGCGATGTCGAACTTCTTCATCTGCAGGAAGGCTGCCGTCACGCGCTGGGACACTTCACCTCCCTGCTCCATGAGCTTGTTCATGGCGGTGGGGACGATCTGCCAAGACAGGCCGAACTTATCCTTCAGCCACCCGCACTGCTCGGCCTCGGGGACGGCCGAGAGCTTGTCCCAGTAATGGTCGATTTCCTCCTGCGTGTCACAGTGGACGATGAACGAGATGGCCTCATTGAAGGCGAATCCGTGCTCACCCCCGCCATCCATCGCCGCGATCCACGTGTCGAGCAGCTTCATGTCGGCGAACATCACCGCGCCCTTCTTGTTCGGTTCCTGGTTGGGTCCGTAGCGCATGATCCCACTCGATTTGGAATCCTTGAACACCGAGAGGTAGAAGTTGATGGCCTCCTCCGCTTTGCCGTACATGCCGTCGGTGAACAGGAGGCAGGGGATGATTTCGGGCCGCTCCTCACCCTCGGGGTTTGTCAGGATGAGCTGCCACGACACGCCGAATTTGTCCTCGATCCACCCGTAGCGCTTGGACCAGGGGTATTCGCCGATCTCCATGCGGACCTTCCCGCCCTCCACCAGCTTCTCCCACGCCGCGTCGATGTTCTCTGCCGCGTCGCTTTCCTTCGAAGGATCGAAATTCACCATGAACGACACGGAAGGATTGAACGTGAAGAGTGGTCCCGCGCTGATCGCCATGAACGGCGTCCCGCGCACGGTGAAATTCACGATGTCGCAGTCCCCCGACGGCGTATCCTTGATCGTCGACACACTGTTCACTTGGGAATTAGAGAACACGGTCGCGTAGAACTCGGCGGCTTCCTTAGCCTGCGTATCAAACCACAGGTGGGGGACGATCTGACGCATGATGGGTGGGGTGAAGGAGTGGGGAGACTACTCCTGAAAAAGACGAATGGCAAAATCCTTGGTTTTCTACTGTCATTGCGAGGCTTTCGATTTCTCAGGGTAAACTCCGCGCGGCAATCCTTGTAGCGTACAAAGAAAAGCGAAAGATGCTCCCTTGCCTCAATCTCCCACCGACGCCCCCGAACGAAATGCGCCGAGCGGAGCGAGGACATTTCGTGAGAAGTATTTTCCCGAGAAAAATGCGCCTTCAGGCCATTTTTCGAGGAAGAGGAGGAGCACACGAAAGCCGGAGCTGATTGGGCAACGCCCAATCGCGTAGGCTGTAGTGTTGCTCCGACGAGATGGCGGAAGGGGGGGGATTCGAACCCCCGCGGGGATTTACATCCCCCTACAGGTTTAGCAAACCCGCCTCTTCAGCCACTTGAGTACCCTTCCGCACGGGTATGCCCGACGAAGCCTTTGGCGAAGTCGGGTGGCTCAGTGTAGCCTATCCGTTTTGCCTTTGCCCGTCAACGGCGCCAGTGGCTTTCACCACCTCCGGCCCTTTGGGGATCGCTTTTTCCTTCGCCGCGTTCTCTTGGTGCTTCCCATCGATGAGCTTGCGCAGGTTTTCTACCAGGCCGAAATACCAGTCGATGCCCAGGTTCTTCATACTGATCTTCAGCTTGTCCCCGCTGATGGTCCATACCCCACGCTTGTCGTCGCGCAGCACGGCCATGATCTGGAAGGGGGTCACGCGCTTGGACAGGTGCAGCTCCACCGTCTTTTCCTGCAGCGTCTGTGTGTAGGCGCGCACCGAGAGGAGGCCCGCCGCGCGCGCCAGCGCCTTGATTTCCAGCACGCGGAACAGGTTATTCACTTCGTTCGGCAGCGCGCCGTACTCGTCCTGCACACTGCGCTGGAGGTCGTGTAGTTCCTGCACGGTTTCAAGCGCCGACATCTTCTGGTACAACGCGATCTTTTCCTTGTAGTCGCTGATGTAGGTCTCGGGGATATAGCTCGTCAGCGGCAGCTCGATCGTCACGTTCTCCTGCTCGTGCGCCGTGCCCGACAGGTCGTCGCTGATGCGCCCCGACTTCATATCCTCCACGGTCTGGTTGAGCAGCCGGATGAAGTGCCCCACCCCGACGCTCTTCATCACGCCGTGCTGCGAAACGCCCAGGATGTCCCCCGCCCCGCGGATCTCGAGGTCCTTCATGGCGATCTGGAACCCACTGCCGAGTTCCGACGCCTCCACGATGGCCCTGAGTCGCTTCTTCGCCTCCAGTGACAGTCGCTGCCCGTGGTAGAGCAGGTAGGTGAAAGCCTGCGTCCGACCGCGTCCGACGCGCCCACGCAGCTGGTAGAGTTGGGAGAGTCCGAACTCGTCCGCGTCGTTGACAATCAGGGTATTGGCGTTCGGCAAGTCGATCCCGTTCTCGATGATCGTCGAGCTCACCAGCACGTTGAACTGCTTGTTCTGGAAGCCCTGGATACGCTCCTCGAGGAGATCACTATCCATCTGCCCATGCGCCACCTTGATGCTCGCCTCGGGGATGAGCATGCGCAGCTTTTCCGCCAATCCCTCGATGGTCTGGACGGTATTATGGAGGAAGAACACCTGCCCTCCGCGGTTGAGTTCAAAGAGAACCGCGTCGCGGATCAGCATCTCGCCGTACTTACGCACCTCGGTGATGATCGGCAGGCGTCCAGGCGGCGGGGTAGTGATCGTACTGATATCGCGCAGGCGGTTCAGGCCCAGGTGCAGCGTGCGCGGGATGGGCGTAGCCGTCATCGTCAGGATGTCGACGTTCGTGCGCAGCTTTTTGAGCTGTTCCTTCTGCTTCACGCCGAACTTCTGCTCCTCGTCGATGATTGCCAGCCCTAAATCTTTATACTTC
>CAYOUH010000029.1:8709-9307 GCA_964407085.1 uncultured Candidatus Peribacteria bacterium
AACCGCGCCAGGGTTTCGGACTGTTCCTTCTTTGTCCAGAAGCGTGAGAGCACCTCCACCTTCGTCCCGAAGGGATCCAGGCGGCGCGAGAACGTCTTGTAGTGCTGGTCGGCCAGGATCGTCACGGGGGAGAGGAACGCGACCTGCTTACCACTCGCGATGGCCTTGAACGCGGCACGCACCGCCACCTCCGTCTTGCCGAATCCCACATCGCCGCACAGCAGGCGATCCATGGGCGTTTCCTTCTCCATATCCTTTTTCACCTCCGCGATGGCCTTGAGCTGCCCAGGGGTTTCCTCGTACGGGAATCCGGTCTCGAGCGCCTCCTGCTCTCGAGTATCGGGCAGGTATTTCGGCCGGGTCGACATGCGCCCCGATGGCGGGCGCCCCTGGAACATGGGGTGCTCGGGCGGGGTTCCTGCCGGCGGCCGCGGTCGTTGCGTCATCGGCGCTGCTGCTCATGGTCGTTCCGTCCATATGGCGCTCAATGCCCGGCACGCCGAGGCGCCAGCCGGCCGGCAGCCAGCAGCACGGCAATGCAGGTGCTCGAGACGATCAGCACCAGCAGCCGGGCCGTGTCGTCCTGGCCGGCCTGTAC
>CAYOUH010000030.1:0-1386 GCA_964407085.1 uncultured Candidatus Peribacteria bacterium
CCTGTATCGGCGTGTCATCAACCGCAACAACCGCCTGAAGCGCTTGATCGAGATCGGTGCGCCGGAGGTCATCTGCCGCAACGAAAAGCGCATGCTGCAGGAGGCCATCGATGCCCTGCTCAACACCGATGCACGCATCGGTAAGACCACTTACAACGTCAACGAACGTCGCAAGCTGCGCTCGCTCTCCGACATGCTCAAGGGAAAGCAGGGACGCTTCCGCCAGAACCTGCTTGGAAAGCGCGTAGATTACTCCGGACGTTCGGTTATCGTCGTCGGCCCCGAACTCAAGCCCCATCAGTGCGGATTGCCGAAGGAAATGGCACTCAAACTCTTCAAGCCGTTCGTGATCGGGGAACTCATCCGACAGGGATTGGCGTACAACGTGAAGAATGCCGACCGGGTGATCGCCTCGGGCCGCAAGGAAGTGTGGGACATCCTGGAAACCATCACTGCCGACCACTACGTCCTGCTCAACCGCGCACCCACCCTGCACCGCTTGGGTATCCAGGCGTTCCAGCCGGTACTGATCGAAGGCAAGGCCATCCGCATCTATCCCCTGGTGTGCGCCGCCTTTAACGCCGACTTCGATGGCGACCAAATGGCCGTACACGTGCCGCTGTCCGAAAAGGCCCAGCACGAGGCCATGACGATCATGAAGTCGAGCAACAACCTGCTCAAGCCCTCCTCTGGCGAACCGATCATCACTCCGACGCAGGACATGGTGCTGGGCTGCTACTACCTCACGCGCATGAAGGATGCCGAGGGTGAAGCACCCGCGGCCGCGGACGCCGAAGAAGCAATGCGCTCCTTTGCAACCCGCTAACTCGGACGGCAACCGTTTTTCACGGAGCCGGCGGCCGCCGAGATCCACACCACGACCGTTGGTCGGATCATGTTCTACGAGCAGTGCCTGAAGGGCTTCATCCCCTTCGTGAACAAGACGATTACCAAGTCGGAACTGAAGAAGTTGGTCGGCGGTATATTCTCCCATCGTGGGATCGCCGATACCTCCGAGGTGGTCGACCGCATCAAGAACATGGGTTACCGCTACGCCACCGAGTCCGGACTCTCGATCAGCATGGAGGACATGATCATCCCCGAGGAGAAGGACAAGATCATCGAGGATTCGTCCGCGGTCGTGAAGAAAATCATCAACAAGTACTGGAAGGGACTTATCACGTCCGACGAAAGGCACAACAACGTCGTGCGCGTCTGGTCACAGACCAAGAAGGACATCGCCAGCCTGATGATCGGCAAGTACGACAAGGGGAACCACATCTACATCATGGTCGACTCCGGAGCCGGCGGAGACTGGGGAAACGTCACACAGATGGCCGGCATGAAGGGACTCATCATCAATACCCGAGGCGAGACCCTCGAGTT
>CAYOUH010000030.1:1396-9251 GCA_964407085.1 uncultured Candidatus Peribacteria bacterium
CATCAACACCCACTCGGGCCGCAAAGGAAAGTCCGATACGGCGCTCAAGACCTCGGAAGCCGGTTACCTCACCCGTCGCCCCGTCGATTCGGTGCAGGATATCGTGGTGCGTGAAACGTTCTGCGGATCACTTAACAGCCGCGAGATCACCCGCAGTGCCAGTGCCAAGATCGGCGAATCGTTCGAGCAGCGCATCTTCGGCCGCGTATTGGCCAAGGAGGCTGCCAATCCGAAGACTGGCGAGATCGTGGCGGAAAAGGGAACGTTCATCGACCGTGACGTCCTGCAGGCCCTGGTCGAAGCCGAAGTGGAGGCCGTACAGACGCACTCCATCTCCACTTGCCGCACGGAAAACGGCGTGTGCATCCAGTGCTACGGCCTGGATCTGGGTAACAACAAGCCGGTCGAGATCGGAACGCCGGTCGGTATCATCGCTGCGCAGAGCATCGGCGAGCCGGGTACGCAGCTGACCATGCAGACCTTCCATAAGGGAGGCGTCGCGGAAGGCGGCGATATTACCCAGGGTCTGACGCGCGTGGAGGAACTGTTCGAATCGCGCATGCCCAAGACCCCGGCCGTCATCACCGAAATCGCTGGAAAGGTCTCCGTACGCCGCAAGAAGGATGCCGTCGAAGTGACGGTGCGCGGTGACGAGTTCGGGAGCTCCGAGTTCGTGCTCTACGTCGATTACCAGCCGACGGTGAAAGTCGGAGACCAGGTCCAGCCTAAGAACGTGATCGCCCGTTCCAAAGTCGACCGCAACGTCGTCCGGGCTACCACCGCCGGAGTGGTCGAAAGCGTCGGAACCAAGAGCATCACCATTCGTCACGAAGCCAAGGACGAGAAGACCTACAAGATCGGCCTATCGGTCCCGCTGATCGTCCAAGACGGACAGGAAGTGGGCCAGGGTGAACCACTGACCATTGGCCACCTCGACCTCAAATCCTTGATGCAGATCCGCGGCGTCGAAGCCGTACAGGAGTACATCATGAACGAGGTCCAGCATATCTACGCCTCGCAAGGGCAGACGATCAATGACAAGCACGTGGAAATCATCGTGAAGCAGATGTTCTCGAAGGTCCGCGTGCTCGATCCGGGATCGAGCCCCTTCCTACCTGGCGAGATCGTCAATGCCGTCCGCTTCGAGCGTGTCAATGAAGAGCTGCGTGCCGAAGGCAAGCGCGAGTCCTATGGTGAACAGCTACTCCTCGGAATCACGAAGATCGCTCTGTACACCGACAGCTGGCTGTCTGCCGCTTCGTTCCAGGAAACCATCCGTGTCCTGGTGGAAGCTTCGGTCACCAAGCGCGTCGACAACCTGAAGGGGCTCAAGGAAAACGTCATCATCGGACGCCTGATCCCCGCCGCCGAGATCTACCGCCAGAAGACCCCCGTTTCCGCCTAATCCTTTTCCAGACTTCCCTTTCCTCCCTCTCCTCTCCATGAAGAAAGATACGCATCCTACGTTCTACCAAGCTCAGGTCATCTGCGCCTGCGGTAACGAGTTCAAGGTCGGAACGACCATCGAAGGCCCCATCCGCGTCGAGACCTGCTACCAGTGCCATCCGTTCTATACGGGCAAGCAGAAGCTCGTGGATACCGCCGGCCGCGTCGATCGCTTCCGCCAGAAGGCCGAAGCCGCCAAGAAGATCGCCGAGGACCGTGCGCACGGTATCTCCGCTCCTGCCAAGAAGACTGCTCCAGTCGAGAAGAAGCCCGCCGCGAAGTCGGCTACCGACGAGTCGTCCGAGGAAGCCGGCGAAGCTTCTGTCCCTGCTAAAAAGGCCGCTCCCAAGACGAAGACCGCAGCCAAGCCTGCCGCCAAGAAGCCGGCGAAGAAGTAGTTCCCGCCATTCCGGGTATGCCATCCTTGCGCGCCATCAACAGGCTTCTCAGCACTTTGGTGGCGCTTTTGGCATTGTTCATCCTGGCGTCCCCGCTCCTTCCCTTGCTCACGTACCAGGTGGGACGATGGTTCGATGCAACGGATGGGTACCGTTATCAGAGTAACCTGGCGACTGCGTCGGGAGCGGGGATTGGGCGTCTCATTCCAGTTCCGAGGGATCGCAATATCCTGGTCATTCCGCAAATCGGCGTGGATGCGGAAATTCTCGAAGGAAGTAGCGCGAGCGTACTCAATCGCGGGCTCTGGCGCCGTCCCCGAACTGGAACGCCCGTAAAGGGCGGGAACACGGTCATCACCGGGCACCGTTTCCTCTACACCAACGGGCCTAATACCTTTTATGCGCTGGACAAGATGCGCATCGGGGACCGGTTCCTCATCTTCTGGAATGGTGAAGAGTACGATTACGAAGTGGAAGACATCCGTACGGTGACGCCTGACCGCGTGGAAATCGAACGTAATACCAAGGATGACATCGTCACCCTGTATACCTGTACCCCTCTATGGACATCCAAGAACCGCCTCGTGGTGCGGGCCAAGCGCATCGTGCTTCCCGCCGCGATGTGATCGAATTCGCTATCCTCACGGTACTGCTTGTATCCGCTCTCGCATTCATCGCGTGGAACAGAACGGCCTACCAGGAGAATTTCCTGAAGGAATTCAGCGAAGAACCTTCGACCATCCAGGTTCCTACCCCCTAGATGTCGATCGTGATCACGTGGTCTGCGGGGACTTTTTTTCGTAAGCCGCGAAACCAGGTGGCTTGGCGTTTGGCGTAGCGCTGGTTGTTACGGACCGTTTCGGCCATGCACTCTTCCAATGATGACATACCCCGTACGTAGGGAATCCACTCCTTACAGCTGATACCGTCCAGGGCATGGGTGTGTTCGTCATAGCCCTTGTCCAATAAGGCGCGCACCTCGCCCACGACCCCCGTGTTGATCTGATCCTGGACCCGTTTGGCTAACCGATCCTGTAGCTGGTCACGGTCGGCTTGCAGGAGGATGAACAGGCTGTCGTAGCGGGGCGTATCCAAGGATGCCAGCTGGCTCTTCGTTCCTCCGTGCCGTGCGATCTCGAGTGCGCGCAGGAGGTATCTGTCCTGCCCGCTTTGCAGTTTTCCAGCAGTGATAGGATCGAGAGTGGCTAACTCTGCTCGTAGGGCCTCGAAGCCTTCCCTCTCCAAGCGTTTTCCCAACTCCTCGCGGAATTGAGGATCGGGAGGGATGTCGGGAATGGAATAGTTGAGAGAAACGGCATTCACGTACAACCCCGTGCCTCCGACCAGAAAGGGCAGTTTCTCGCGTGCCAGGATGGAATCGATCGTCTCGAAGGCTGCCTTTTGGTAGTCCGATAGGGTAAATACCTCGTCTGGATCGAGGAAAGAAAGGAGATGGTGGGGAATTCCTTGGCGTTCTTCCATTGTGGCGACGGCAGCGCCGATCTCCATGCCGCGGTAAAGCTGTCGGCTGTCCGCGTTCACGACCTCGCCACTAAAGCACTTGGCCAGCTCGATGGAGAGGGCCGTCTTGCCCGTACCCGTAGGGCCGGCGACGACGATGAGCGGGTGGGATACGGTTGTGCGGAAAGACGCGATCCTACCCGATAGCCCGTCGATGGTGGACGAGGGAAGCGGTGTCATCGGGTGCGACGCTGCCGTATACGGTACCAATACGCTCCTGAACCAAGTACCAGGACAAGAAGGTAGGCGGCTGGAGAGACGGTGACATCACGCCGGAGCGTGCGGGTCTCCCCCTTATCATCCGTGGCTTCGATGAGGACCGAATGCGGGCCCGGGATGACAAAGAAATACCTAAACGATTCCTTCTCAATCCTGTTCCCATCCACGATCCACGAGACGGAGCGGATCGTCCCATCCGGATCAGTCGTACCCAGGCTACTGAACCAGTACGGAAAAAACAGCGTAGCACGTTCCGGGAAAGAAGCTTGGATCACCGGGCCTCGGTTGGCGTCGTCGGGGTCGGCGGCATCGCCCAGGCCGTCATGGTCGGAGTCGGTCGTTTCATTCGTATCCAACGGGAATCCGTCCTGTCCGTCCGGCATCGAGTCCCCGTCGGTATCAGGATTGGTTGCATCCGTGCCGATCTCCTTTTCGCGGGCGTTCGTGATCCCATCCCCGTCGAGATCCTGATCGGTTTCGTCGCCTACACCGTCACGGTCGGCATCCTTCGATCCCGTAGCATCCAAGGGAAGCTCATCCTCCGTATCCGCAACGCCATCCCCGTCATCGTCCCCATCAGCGCTATCCCCTATCCCATCACGGTCATGGTCGACGGATTCCTTCGGATCCATGGGGAACCCATCCTCCCCGTCCTTGACCCCATCCCCATCGGTGTCGGCTTTCTTCGGATCGGTGGGTCCCTGGGACTCTATCTCGTCGGGGATGCCGTCGTTATCATCATCGGGATCGGCCTTGTCCCCCAGCTTGTCGGAATCGGTATCGACACTTTCCTTGGGATCCAAGGGAAACGCGTCCTGTTCATCGACAACGGTATCGTTATCATCGTCGGGATCTTTGCGATCAGGAAGGGCGTCCTTATCGCTGTCGCGGTCGACGAACAGGACCTTCTTGGCGACGAAGGGGGCATCCTTGGAACTGAAGGTCACGAATCGCGCCTCGATCGAGCGTTCCCCATAGGGCAATTTGCCGTAATCGGTGAAGACGTCCGCTCCCCTTCCCTTGATCACCGTGAAGGGCTGGTCCGGGCCGATCTGTTTCCCGGCGTCGAAAAACTTCACCACGCCGCGAATATCATCCACGGCAGAGGATATGTTGGCGTATACGCGCGTGGATTGGCCTTCTAGGACGTCCTCCTTCGAGAACGATAGCGTTACGGTTCCAGGTGCCCTCGCCAGGGCTACGGGAATGATGAACAGCGAAAAGAACAGCGCCCAATACGCCTGCAAAACAAGTTTGCGCCGGAGAGTATTAGCGGAGGAGGCTTTCGAAGTGGGCATGGTCTTCGTAGGGGCCGATAACCGACAAGCGGTACGGACGCGAGAACAGGTCCTGGGCGGTGTGCAGGATTTCCTCGGGCGTGACGGCGTCGATCAGGCGCATGCGTTCTTCCACGGACTCTATCTTGCCCGTGAGGAGCTGTTGCTTGCCGTAGTAGTGCGCTACCGCTTCGCTATCCTCCAGCTGCAGGACCATTTTGCCCTTGAGGTATTCCTTGGCCTTGGTGAGCTCCTCAACGGACACGGCTTCGGATTTGACCAGGTCGTATTCGTCCTGGATCACCTTGGCCGCCTCGTCGATGTTCTCGAGCGATACGCCCGAACGCGTGTAAAAAACGCCCGTGTCGTCGTACTCACTGCCGGTGGTCTGGACGTAGTAGGCTAGGCCGCGTTCCTCGCGGATGCTCTGGAACATGCGCGAGCTCATATTCCCTCCGAGGATCGTTCCTAAGAGGTCCGTGGCGAACCTGCGGTGGTCATGGGTGGTAAAGGACTCCACCCCTAGGCAGAGGTGTGCTTGTTCGGTTTTTTTCGTCGTCAGCGACACGCGCTGGGTTTCGGAAGGAGCCACGTATTTCACGAAGTCTTTCTTGCGCTTCAGGTTGTCGAAGACGAAGTACTTGTCGACCAATTCCGCAGCGTGCTTGGGATCAAAGTTCCCAGCGATGTTAATGATGGTGTTATCACTGGCATAGAGCATGTTCTGGTACGCCTTGAAGTCCTCGCGCTTCACGCCCATGATCAATTCCTTCGTCCCGACCTCGTCCCATCCCAGCGGCTGGTCGCCGAAAACGAGCTTTTCGAAGTCCCACTGTACCTGGTACATGGGCGTGTCCTGGTACATGTTGTATTCACCCATGATCACCCCGCGCTCCTTGTCGATCTCGGCGGCGTCGAAGGTGGAGCCGAGCAACATGTCGGACAGGACATCGAGGGCCTTCTCCAGGTGCTTCGCCGCGATTTTGATGTAGTAGCCGGCATACTCCTTGCCCGTGAAGGCATTGAACTCCCCGCCTACGCCATCCACGGCGCTGGCTACGTCCCGCGACGTCTTGTAGCGCTGTGCACCCTTGAAGAACATGTGTTCCAGGTAGTGCGAGATGCCATTGATCTCGCGTGTCTCGTAGCGGCTTCCTGCACGCACCAGGATGAGCGCCGTGATGGAATCGGTGCTCTTGAGTGGTGCTGTGATTAGTTGTAGGCCGTTGTCGTAGGTTTTGAGCGAATGCATAGGTTCGGTAGTGTACGTTGCGATGAGTACGGTTATCCCTTCAACTTCTTCAGGATCGACTTTTCTTCCTCCAGGCGCTTCTTGGTCTGTTCGAGGACCTCTGGTTTGGCGTTCTTTACGAAGCCCTTGTTGCGCAGCTGTGCTTCGAGCTTGGCAATGAATTTCTCCTTCTCGATGGCCAGCTTCGCGTTCTTCTCGGCATTCCTAGCGCGCAGTTCCTTGTCCGCGACGATGATCATGACTTCCAGATTTCCGATCACGGAGAAATCACCGGATTTGATGCCGTCCTTGGATTTGACAACCTTGAATTCCTTCACGCGGGCGAGCGTACTCACGACCTTCTGCTGCGACTGTACGAAGCGGGCGGTGTCGGGTGCCACAACGGTGACGTCGATCAGCGCCGAGGGTGGCAGGTCCTGTTCCATGCGCAGATTCCTGATCCCATGGATCAGGTCGAGAACCGAACGCATATCGTCTGCGAGCGCCGTGTCGGACAGTTTCTTGCTGTGGGTCGGCCACTCTGACGTGGCGAGCGTTTCGGACGGGAAGAAGGAGGACCAGATCTGTTCGGTGACAAACGGGGCGAACGGATGAAGAAGCTTGAGGGTGGTGAGCAGAACGAAGGAAAGCACGTCCTCACTGCGGTCACCCTTGGATCCGCGCTGGGTCTTGGCGATCTCGATGTACCAGTCGCAGAACCGTTTCCACGCGAAATCCCGTAGGGAATCTGCCGCTTCGCCGTAGGCATGCTTCTCGAAACTCTCAGTCACGTTACGGCTCACCTCGCTGAGTTCGGATAGGATCCAACGGTCTGCTACGGACAGGGAGGCGAAGTCCTTTTCCAATGAGGAGCGGAGCGCATTGTAGGGACGCGGTTTGCCCATCCCCAAACGGATGAAGCGCGAGGCGTTCCACAGCTTGTTGACGAAGTTCCTCTCGCTTTCCACCTTCGCTACGGAGAAGCGCATATCATTCCCGGGCGTATGGCCCGCGACCAATGACAAGCGCAGAGCATCGGCACCGTACTGGTCGATGATCTCCATGGGATCGACGCCGTTGCCCAATGATTTGCTCATCTTGCGGCCGTGCTCGTCGCGTACCAGGCCGTGCATGTACACGGTGGAGAACGGCAGCCGCTTCATGAAATGCACACTCATGAAGACCATGCGTATGACCCAGAAGAAGATGATGTCATATCCGGTTTCCAACACGTCGGAGGGGAAGAACTTGCGCAGGTCCTCGGTGCGAGAGGGCCAGCCCATGGTCGAGAAGGGCCACAGTGCGGAGGAGAACCAGGTGTCTAGCACGTCTTCCTCCTGCGCCAGTTCCTTCGACTTGCACTTCTTGCACTTGTCCGGTTGCTCCTCGCTGACCATGAGCGTGGCACACTTCTTGCACGTGAATGCCGGAATGCGGTGTCCCCACCACAATTGGCGGGAGATGCACCAGTCATGGACGTTCGCGAGCCACTGGTCGAATACCGCACTGAAGCGATCGGGGACGAATTCCAATTTTTCCTTTTTCATCACGGCCATCGTCTTCTCCGCCAAGGGGCGCATGCGGACGAACCACTGTGGCGAGAGGTAGGGTTCGAGCTTGGTGTCGCAGCGTTCGCAGAAGGCGACGTTATGGGGCAGTTCCTTCTCCCCTTCCAAATTCCCGATGTTATCGAGGTAGCCGATGATGTTCTCGCGGGCTTGTTCGACGGCGAGGCTGGCCAATTTGCCCGTATTCTCGGCCAT
>CAYOUH010000031.1:0-2141 GCA_964407085.1 uncultured Candidatus Peribacteria bacterium
ACGCGTCACGCTCGAGGGATCCCTCACCGTCCACGCCCAGAGAAACGCCGAGTTCATCCTGATCGACGTTCGAGTAGCGTAACCCTCCCTCCCATGCGCATCCACGAACTCGGACACGTCGTCCTCTACGTCTCAGACCTCGCGCGCAGCGTGGATTTCTACCGCGACCTGCTCGGCTTCCGCGAGATCGCCCGTCGTCCGGGGATGGCCCTGTACTCGTCAGGCCGGACGCATCACGAGATGCTGCTCCTGGAGGTGGGAGGCGAACCACGCGCAAAGGAACACCCCGAACCCGGCCTGTACCACATAGGATTCAAGATCGGCGATTCCACGGAAGATGTGCGCGCCGCCCGCGCCGAATTGGAAGCTGCGGGGGTGCGGATCATCGGCATGGCCGACCACCACGTCACCCACAGCCTCTACATCCTCGATCCCGATGGGAACGAATTGGAACTCTACGCGGACGTCAACGACGACTGGAAGACCGACCCGCTCGCGGTCTTGTCTCCCACGAAAGCGTTGGATGCATGAATCCGGCACACGATAGCCGCCACCAGAGTGGCGCTACGGTAAGCCATCAGTGCAGGGTTCCCCCGTGCACATGTCAAGCGCAATGCTTTGCAAACCTCCATGTAAGAATTAGAGTTACAGCTCGGCTGTTAGAGTGACAGCTCCTCATCATTGCAGGCACTGCTGGTGCCCGAGCGTTTAGAATCGAACGATCCGTCCCTTTTCCGTCCCCCCGTTTTTTTGATCCTCCCGATCCTTCCTCCTCACTTCCTAACCCTGTACTTTCTCTCTATCCGTAACCCCATTCCCCATGGCTACACGGATCACCGATACGACGCGTACTCCGCCTATCGACCAGGATGACATCATCGCGCGGGCACAAAGGAACCCGCGCCTGTTCGGCAACGTTTATGAAAAGTACTTCCGGCAGGTCTACCACTACTGCCTCTTCCGCGTGAGCCGGCGTAGCGACGTGGCCGAGGATCTCGCCCAGGAAACCTTCCTGCACGCGTTCGTGCGCCTCCCCTCGTTCCAGCTGCGCGGGTATTCGTACCTCACGTACCTGCTGCGCATCGCGCACAACCTCCTCTCCAACCACTACCGCCGCAAGGAGACGCTACCCATAGAATTCGTGACCGAAATCCCGGCCGAATCCATCGAGCCCATCGATGGCCGGCTGATTTCCCAAACCGTCCATCAGGCATTGTCCTCCCTCGCCTCTCCCGAACGCGAAGCGCTCCTCATGCACTACGGCGCCGACATGTCGATGCGCCAGATAGGAGCCACGCTGGGCAAGAGCGAGAACGCGGTAAAACTCATGGTGTCACGGGTCCGCCGCAAGTTGGCGACCCACCCCCTCCTCACGGACCTGCGGGGGTTGAAGGGCCAGGGAAATCCCTGGTCTGGACTGGGCGTAGGCCTGTCACGCGTCGGCAATGCCTGAGACCTTCCCCTGACACCTTCCATGGCCCGCGGTGTTTCATGGATCGGGAAGCGGCCGCCTCCCGTATCTCATATATCCGGTTTGGATTAACTCCCGCAAGGGCTATCACTCATGGCAAACGACAACAACCGTACCGACACCGGAAACAACCGTTCATCGGACCGGTCCGCGAAGAGCAACGATGGAGGAGATAAAAAAGAGGGAACGAGTGCCGACGGCGTGAAAAGGGCAGGCAAGGGTGCGTGACACGGCGACTAAATAACGTACCGCGAGGCCCGACTTAGCGCGGGTCTCGCGGTACCCCACCCACTTCGTCCGACCTGGACAGCCGTGCATGTACGTCCCCATGGTTGTGACGCGGCTCTCGGCCATCCTATCCCCTCTTGGTTCCTCATCTCATCCCCTATGGCAACCATCATCAATAATCCTGAGCGCGGCGAGACGGGAAACGGCCTTGCGACCATGATCCTTGCCCTGCTCGCCATCATCGTCGTTCTCGCCATCGTATTCTACGGATTGCCCCTCGCTCGCCGCATTATCGGTGGCAACGTCCCAGCTACGAATAGTATTACCATACCCGTTCCCGACCGGGTCGACGTGAACATCAACCGACAACCCGGTTCATGACGCATTCCTCGCCGTTTACCCACTAGGCCGATCCACCTATGAACGCTCATTCTCCTCACGC
>CAYOUH010000031.1:2151-9156 GCA_964407085.1 uncultured Candidatus Peribacteria bacterium
GGGGCGACCGCGACGCCGAGGGCGGCCTGAGCGCGCTCCCCACCCCCACCACGGGCTGGGAGTGGTCGACGGGAGCCGGGAGTACGCCTCCCCGATCTGCCTGTAGGGAGCCGGTCCCCTATTCCTTCACCGCCAACGACCATGGAAAAAGCACTGACCAAGAAAGTCGGCGAACTGCTGGCGTTCTCGCGCTACGCCGAAACGTTCTTCACCGATAACGCCGAAGCGCTCGAGGAAGTCTGGCGCAAGAAGGATATCCAACAAGCCATCGAATCGAATGCCTCGTTCGCGAAAGCGCTCGAAAGTGTGTCGAAGGAAAAGGAAGTGACCAAGACCGCGGACGAAACGATGGAAAAGCTCGAAAGCATGGAGAGCATCTATCTCGAAAACGCCGAGGAGGCGGCAGAGCTTCTCGAATGGCTGGGCTTCGTCGAAGGGGCCGCAGCGGTTCATGCACGTCTGGTATCCGACATGGCCAAGCAGGGCAAGCTCACAGACTTGGCAAAGAAGGCCAAGGAAATCGAAAGCTTCCATGACGGCATGCTCGAAGCCATCATCTCGACCATTGGCCAAGCCGAGGAATCCTGAAGCCCTTGGCTACGCGGGTCCTATTTCCCGAATACCTCATCCTCCACTACGGGATAGTTGAGTTTTTTCACGACCTTCTCCGCCTCCGCTCCTTGCAGCAGCCGGGGTTGGGCGTAGTCATGGATGAGAACCGGATGCAGCGCCATCTTCGCCACGCCCGTGTGGGTGAAAGTGACCTTCACCGCCAACCCTTCGCGCGTATCGGGCGTATCCATCTGGTCGAACACGAAATTCCCCAGGCTGTAGAAGATGTACTTACCATTGTACTTCTCGAGCGTCTGCACGACGTGCGGATGATGCCCGATCACCATCTCGGCTCCAGCGTCGATCGCCGCGCGGGCGAAATCGGTCTGGCGCCTATTCGGCTTGTTCACGTACTCGGCTCCCGAGTGCATGGACACGAGGACGAAGTCGGCCTGCGCCTTGGCTGCCTTCACGGCCTCCCTCATGCGCTCGATCCGCATGAATGCCGTACCTGGACGCTTATCGGTTGCCTCGTAACCATCCGGCACGACGTCATCATCGTTGTAGGCGAGGAACGCGAACCGCAATCCCCGTACTTCGATGAAGCGCGGAGCGTTCGCTTCTTCGGCATCCTTCCCCGCCCCGGCGAAGGCCACCCCATTTTCGGCCAGATAGCGGAACGTATCGGATATTCCTTTCGCCCCGAAGTTCATCGAGTGGTTATTCGCCAGGGACAACATGTCGAATCCCGCATCGCGCAATACTGCCGCGGACTCTACCGGCGCACGGAACGACATGGTAAACGGCGCCACGGTCCTGCCGGGCGTGATGGGACACTCCAGGTTCCCGAACGTGATATCGGCATCGCGCAGGAAACCGGCAGTCTCGCGCAGCGGGTAATCCATACCATGGCGCTTCATCCTCGTTTCGACGGTCCGCGACATCATGATATCCCCCACCGCGATGAGCGAAACCGGGATCTCCGGTTCCGGAACCCCCGTGGCCAGGACCATCCCACTTCCCCCATCCGGACGGGCATCCACCGGGGTCGACGATGCGTGCATCAGGAACCGTACTCCCCCGGCCAACACGACCAAGGTGGTGGCCATCAGCGCCGCCAATGCCTTGTCGTGGTTCATTCCAGGATGGGGAATCGTCGTACCAATCGCGTGCCCCGCCACCACCAGCCCAATCCCCAGCAGGGCTCGGGGCGGACCAAGCCCAGCCCCAGGAACACCAGTGCGTACACGATATGCTCGTCGATGATGGGGTTCTGTTGCGGTGGCAGGTGCGAGGTCCACATCAGCAGCATCATGAGCGCCCCCGCGTACCCGGCGATGCGCACTCCTACGCCCAAGGCGAGACTCAGCCCGACCAGCAGCAGCCCAGCCATGAACAGGATGTCGACGACCGGATTCCCGGCCATGGCATGGTACAGGTCGGCGAAAGGTCCGGCGGCAGACGCGAGGTACCCCATCGTCGGAGACGCTCCGTTCAGCCACGACTTCTCGGGCGGGGTCGCGAAACCTAATCCGAAGAGCTTGTCAAAGAAGGGCCACAGCATGGTCCAGCCCATGACGATGCGCAAAGCGAACCACACGAAGCGCTGCTTGGAGGTTTCCATATCGGTGCGTTAGGAATGCACGCAGAATAATACTCCTTCCCCACACCGCAAGCATTCCGAGATCATGCGGCAATCGACTTGTGCTTCTCGATCATCTCCTGGATCTCGGAGGCCAGCCGCGTGGGATGCGGGACGTATTCGATGGTTCCCCCCACGTCGAAGCTGAGCGTCCCGTAGTTGAAGACGTTTTGCAGGAAACCTTCCTTCTTGGCCCTGACGCCCTTGGTCCGCTCCAAGCGCACCTCGCGCAGCTGGTCCAGCGCGAACAGGCGGTGCTCGAAGAAAATCACCCGATGGTTGGTGAGGAACGCGTTTTCCGCGACTTCGCTGAGGATGAAGACGAAGAAGCGGTGATGCACGACCAGGACCACCAACGTCCCGAACAGGAAGCTCGCATAGGCGAGGAATTGACTGTGGTGCAGGGAAATCAGGGCCAAGAGCATGAGCAGCAGCCCGGAGAAGAAACTCATGGCGTACTGTGCGATCGGGACCACCTTCTTCATCCAGTGGTCGTCGATACGCTGGATGACGGTTTCCCCCTGTCCTGGTGGAAATGCTTCTGTGGTCATAGGATGTGCGGCTGGACGACGAGGAACACCACGGTACCGATCGCGTACGCGATCGTCAGGACGAGATAGGAGAGGATCCAGCGCCGGCCTTTCTTGTGCACGGAAATGGCCGATCCACCGGACGCCAGGGGAAACGTCGAAAGCAGGTCAGCCTGCTTGCGCTTCACGTGCGCGAACATCCTCAGCACGAATGCCATCACGCCCAAAGAAACCGCATGGAGCAGGACGAGGATCACGATCGGCCAGAAGGAGTCGGACGCAAGAATAGTCTCCATGGGGCATAGTGCCATCCCAGAGTACGTCCACGCTTGGTGGGGCGCAATACTTTGGCACGCTTCGCTATTGAAACCCTATGCACCCGGCGTACCGTGTTGATATCCCCCAGACATGATGCACATTTCCACCATGATCGAACAACTCGGGTATCCGAAGAACGAGGTACGGCTATACCTGGCGGCATTGGACATGGAGGAATCCACCATCGCCGAATTGGCCTGCAAGGTGGGCATGCCGCGCACGAGCGCGCAGACCATAGTCGCATCTATGCACCGCAAGGGACCCATGCAATGCTACGTGCGGCGACGCTGGACGGCCGAGAACCCCGACATCACGCTCAAGGAACGGGAAGCGACACTCAAAGCCATCCTGCCAGATACAGCAATGTAACCCCCGCCATCCGCTCGGAAATGTGTCGGAGGGAATTGGGATTGGGGATCACATGCTGCGTCTTCGAAAAGCTCCCTGCATCGTGCCGCTGATGTCCATCCTCCCTACCCCCGCATCACGATGGCCACGACGTACGCGACGTACAGCAGGATGAAGGCGACGCCCTGCCAGCGCTCCAACATGTGGCGCTTGCCCAGGAACATCCACACGAAGAGCAGCGCGCTCGATCCCACCGTCACCCACAGGTCGAGGTTGAGCTCCGGCTGGAAGGGCAAGGGCTTGATCACCGAACTGAGTCCCAGGATCCAGAAGATATTGAAGATGTTGCTGCCCACGACGTTACCCACCGCGATGTCCGGATTCTTCTTGTACGCGGCGACGGCGGAGGTAGCCAGCTCCGGCAGCGACGTCCCGATGGCCACGATGGTGAGGCCGATCAGAGCATCGCTCAGCCCCAGGCTGGTGGCGATCTCGGTGGCTCCGTCCACGATCCATTTCCCCCCGACCACCAGGCCCACGAGTCCGAGCACGATCATGCCCGACGAGGCCCAGAGCGAATACTCCTTCGGCGCCGGCTGGTCATCCTCACCCTGGTCCTTGGCGATCCCGAAGGTGTAGTAGAGGAAGATGACGAAGAAGGCGATGAGCGCTATCCCGTCGCTGCGGGTCAGCGCATTCATTCCCAAACCATCCACCAGCGTATCGTTGGCCATCACCAAGACGAGGACCGCGGCCAGGAGGCTCAGCGGGATCTCTTTCCACACCGTTCCCTTGCCCACGCGGAGCGGATAGATGACCGCCGAGAGACCGAGGATGAACAGCATGTTGACGATATTGCTTCCCACGATGTTGCCGATGGCGATGTCCGTATTTCCTTCGAACGAAGCGAAAAGGTTCACGAAGAGCTCCGGGGCACTGGTCCCGAACGCGACGATCGTGAGACCGATCACCAGGTTCGATACGTTGAGCTTCTTAGCCAGCGAAGACGCCCCGTCCACCAGGAATCCGGCACCCTTGATCAGGAACACGAAACCGACGATGAGCAGGAGATAAGTCATGAGAGCAGGAATTGATGCGCTAAGGATGACGAACCGCGATTCTATGGGTTCCCCGTACCAGGTCAAGGGAGTTGCTGCCCCGACCGCCATTCCTAGGCCTTTACCGAAGCACGATTCATTCCAGTCGGCCATGCTCCCGTATGGTAAAATAGGGAGAACCTTTCCATGCTCGCCATTGGGTTGATGATCGCAGGCTTTGTGATGCTCCCCTTCGGAGCCCACCTACTCGTGGATGGCTCCATGGCCGTTGCCCGACGCTTCGGCTTACGGGCCGGACTCGCCACACTGCTCATCGTGGCCTTTGGTACGTCGCTACCGGAATTGGCCGTAAATCTGGTGGCCAGTTCGGAGCGGCAGGATCTCATCGTCATCGGAAACGTCTATGGGAGCAGCATCGCCAACGTGCTGCTCATCCTCGGGCTCGCTTCCCTCATCCGGCCCATGCGTATAGCCCAGGAAAGCATGGGAGAACTCAGGGCGGAAATGGGCGGGGCGTTTTGGATCACCGCCCTGACTATAGCGTTGGGTATCCTCCTGCCGATCTTCCTCGGCTGGAACGTGGGATTCTCCCGCTGGCACGGGGTCTTCATCCTGGCGGCTTTCCTGGGGTTCATGGCATTGCGCATCCGTGCAGGAGGAGAGGCGGACGATGTCCCGCCACCGTCGGGGAAAAACCATGCCGCCTACCTCACCATTCCCGCGGGATTACTACTGTTGGGCCTGGGCGGGCACTTCATCGTGGACGGCGTCACTGCAATCCGCTACATGTTCGGGATAGGGGAAGGCTTCATAGCCGCTACCGTGGTCGCTATAGGAACCTCCCTGCCGGAGATGGCCACCGTCATCGCGCTCGTTCGAAGGGATAGGGGCGCCCTAGCGATCACGGATGTGGTCGGATCGAACGTGTTCAACGTCGGCTTCATCCTGGGGCTGAGCATCCTCATCGCCCCCCTGGGGTTGGAACCGGGAGGCATCCGGGCGATCTTCCTGGCCTGCCTGTCCGTCAGCATCTTGGCGATCGTGCTCAACGCGCGCAAAACCGTGAGCCGTCTCATGGGAGCAGTTTTCATGGCCACCTACTTCGTCATGGCGGCAGCACTCAACTGACACTAGGATAGAAGTCCGCAATCTGCAGAAATGGAGTACGGATTGAAAACTGAACCCTCATTCTGCTCGAACGGCCTTCCGCAGGATCCTTTCCATGGGCTTTCCCTTCGCCAGCTCGTCGATAAGCTTGTCGAGGTAGCGGACTTCGCGCATCAGCGGATCCGTGATCTCCCCGATCCGCACGCCGCAGATTACGCCCGAGATCAGGCTGCGGGCGGGATTGAGCTTCGGCGCCTCGTCAAAAAAGGCTTCGAGATTGACTCGCTTCGTCATCTGTCCTTCCAGCTTCTTCTGGCTATACCCTGTCAGCCAGCGGATGATCTCGTCCACCTCGGCCTTCGTGCGCCCCTTCTTCTCGGCCTTGGCGACGTAATAGGGATAAACGCCCGCGAAGATCATCGTATAGATCCTGTGTTTTTCCATGGTGCGCATCAGTGAGGTTAGGACACCCGAGCCGCCCCATCCCGTATCGCGGTTTCGAGTGTTTCTACATGGATATCCTTGAGGGCTTTGAACTTGATGCAATACCCGGTCACGCTCGCCTTTCCCAATTCTTTTCCATACTTCTCGGATAGGTATTTCTTGTCTTCGATCCCTAGGATGTAGACGGAGATGCCGGTCGTGTTCGCGCTCAACCCGATTTGGTAGAACTCCCTACTCGTCCCATCGGCATATCGGATGGTCCGCAGTCCGTATCCGATGTTCGGGTTGGAAACGATCTTCCCTTCATCGTTCTTGCCATCCAGGAACCACAACTTGCATCCTGGCATTGCGCCCAGGATGACCCGATGCAGCTCCCGCATGTCACCGCGCTTGGGTTCGGGAAGGCTCGCGATGTACTCTTCGATTTGGTCTTCTACATTCATGGGAACTGGCTTTTCGTTAAACGAGATCCTTCGTTGCCTTTTCGAAGACCTCCTTCAGGTCCTGGAATGACAGTGAGGTCATGACCTCACCCCTATCGAGCCATTGGATCTTCCGCAGTTCACGGGTATGGGAGATGGGACCGTTTACTCGGGTGGCATCTACGAGGAAAACACCGTACGAACCTTGTCGTCCCGCTCGCTCCTTTTTCTGCGGTCCGAAGATGAATTCATGCCTTGTTGCGGTCGCTTGGAATTCCAAACCACCACCTTCCAAACCGAGCTCCTCATGGATTTCACGCCTAAGGGTCTCTTCTTCTGTGGTATCGTTTTCTTCCTTGGCTCCGGACACGAAGGAAACGTTTTTTGTCCCGGAATTTTCAACGACTAAAAATTCTAAACCACCCCTTGTTCTGCGATAGAGGATGCCAATACTGCCGAGGAAAACCTGTTCTTTTTCCATATCGCTCATTGGACCTCGTCTCTATCTTCCGCCTTACTAAGCATAAAATGGCTGGGGAGGAAGGATTCGAACCCTCGAATGCTCGGTTCAGAGCCGAGTGCCT
>CAYOUH010000032.1:0-5602 GCA_964407085.1 uncultured Candidatus Peribacteria bacterium
CCATCCACGAGGGAAACGTGGGACTCGAACACGTGCGTTCCTTACTGGGAGATGGATCAAACGAGGCTTTTGACCGACTGTATGCGGCCGTCACTGCCAAGGATGCAGGCTTGGTCCTGTCGGAACTCTCGTCGCTGCAGGCTACGACCCCCGATCCTTCAGGACTCGAGCGGTCCTGGCTGCGCTACTTGCAGGGACTCCTGCACCGGGCGGTTCGGGAGGGTACCCCTTCCGATCGGATCCTGGGCATCCTAGATGCCAGCCAAGCCACCTTCGACACCTTCCAGGGATCCAGCATCCCGGGACTCGGACTCGAGGTCGCCTTGCTCAAGGCGTGTGAGGACACCACCGCCATTTCTCCCCAGAAACCCCAGGCCCATTCGACCCCTCCTGTTCCCCGGGTCATACCCACTGCTCCCGCTGGTACCCCATCGCCTCCCCCTTCCACTCTTCCCTCTCCACCAGTTCTCACTCCTTCCGAACCTGCCCCGGTTTCATCCGGGGGACCATCTTTGGTGGCGTTGGGTTTGGAGGCGGTCCGTTCGGGATGGACGGGATTTGCCATGACCCTCCCCCCCTTGGTCAAACCCCTAGTTTCGACTTCGGAACCCATCCTCTTGGAAGGGACATCGTTGACGATCGAAGTTGGAAGTCGGTCATATCTCGAGCGATTGAACGAAAGGAAAACCCGCTCGGTCCTCGACGAAGCCTTCAGGAATTTTTTCGGTTCCGAGCCTACGTTCCGCTTCGTCCTCAGGGAGACCCCACCCCCATCCCAATCCTCCTCCACGGATCCTATCGACGAGGCGATGGAGGTCTTCTCCTGAGCCTTCTTCCTGTTGTTCAACCGTCTGTCGACATGGCAAGATTGCCATTTTTTTGACGCTGTCGCCTGTCTATCGACAGGCGACATTTTCCCTTTCCCAAGCCATTTTATATTTTGAACATGGCAATCGTATGTCCACTATCTGTCGCTTCTTCTAAGTAGACATATGGCAATCGTTGTCATCCATAATTTCGAGGCATCCGAAAGATATTTTCATTCCGACTACCATTCTTTTCTTGTACTTCTTTGTATATAGCTCGTATCGAGGAATGGTCTCCTCAGGACTTGCCGGGGTTAGAATTTTTTCTGTCTACCATACCCTCGAGTCTACCATGTCTATCATCTGTCGTGTGACAAAAGTGGACACCATGTGCATGGTGTCCACTGTCATATTAAAGCGTTACCACGGACACCTGTAGAGGCTACTTCTTGGCAGGTGGGGTGGGGATGGGACGAACCATCTGGTGGCAGGGGTCGGTCCTACCGTTGTTACATTGCGTGAACTCCAGGAAGTTGGCGATGAAGTCATAGGAGAATTCGCCCGCCGCCTTGGCGTTCGATCCCTTGAGCGTGATTACTCGTCCCCGCCTGGCACCGAAGGAGGAGGGGAAGACCGGCCAGGTCGTTGCATGGACGACGTCGGAGCGTACCGCTACCTCCAGGAGGTCACGGTAGGGCAGGTAGCGCACCAGCTTGGCCCCGTATCCGTCCGTGCCATTCCCCACCAGGCCCAGGATCAGGGATTCATCCTTGGCGTAGCACACGACATCCAGGTTATCACGGGTTTCGGTCTGGATCTGGACCCGCTTGGCTGCGCCGGCGTCCGCGGCCACGATGGCCGAGACTTCGGCAGGAGAATACCGCTGGGTAGCCTCGAGCTGCAGGATGAAGCGTTCGTAGAACTTCCGCTTGGCGAAGGTCGTGGGCACCCCGCAATCGAAAGCTACCTCATGCGGCACCATCAGAGCCGGATCAGAGGGCAATTCGGGCGGCAGAAGGGCGATCGTCCGTACGGCTTCCCCACCGCCGATAGGGGCATTGGTATTGGCATTGGCCGAAGGAGAGGGGCTGGCAGATGCCGACGGGAGGGGGGTAAAGGCCGCATTCACGTTACCATTCGCATTTCCTTGCCCGTTCAGGTTGGCATTGGCGGAAGCGTCCCAGGAGTTGAAATTCGAGTTGAGCAGCAGCTGCCCGTAATCCACGTTGGCGTTTCCCCAGCTCGTCCCCAGGTTGAGATCCGAGGTATCAGGGTTCTTCTGCAGGCTGCAGGAGGCCAGGAACAGGAGGGGCAGGGCGAGAATGAGGCTGAATCGGCGCATAGGGAGGGGATTATGGCCGGATTCTACGGCAGGATGGGCAAAGTGCAACCGGAGTCGCTTGGCAGGGGGAGGACCCGGTCGCGTAGTCGTTCTTGGGAGTGACGCCGAGGAGGGGAGTTGCTATGCTCGGGGTATGAAGAAAGTTCCTCCTACCGAAGCGGTCGCGATTCTTGATGTTTTGGCGAAACGCTACCCCACCCTGCCGCTGAAGGTGTTCACCAGAAAACGCCCGTTCGTGACCCTCGTCACCACCATCCTGACCCAGAGGGCGCGGGACGACACCACCCTGCCCGTGGCGGAAAACCTCTTCGCCGAGGTCGAAGCTACACCGATGGCTTTCCTCAGCCTCGGGGAGGAAAAACTCACACAAATGATCCGTAAGGTGGGTTTCGCTCCCACCAAGGCCCGGAATATCCTGATGGTGTGCCGGACGCTTCTGGACGAATTTAAAGGGGACGTACCCCGGGAGCTCTCGCTGCTGCTGAAACTCCCGGGTGTGGGGCGTAAGACGGCCAATATCGTCCTAGAGCACTGCTTCGACATCCCCACCATCGCGGTCGACATCCATGTGCACCGGATCACGAACCGATTGGGCTGGGTGCGGACGGAGACGGTGGAGGACACCGAGCAGGCCCTGATGAGGCTCATCCCGCGAGCCAAGTGGCATCTGGTGAACCACGTCTTCGTGCGGCACGGCCAAACCTTGTGCAAGCCGATCGGACCTCAGTGTGAAGCATGTCCGATCCTGAGGCGTTGCCCGTTCGGACAAAAACGACTAGGCCTGAAATAAGCTTTTGAAGCTGATATTCGCTTGTAGGAAAGGTCGTTTTTCGGCATACTGATGAGATAACAAACCCAAATGAAAAACAGAGTCCACCACGTGGTTCTCGCCTTGGTCGCCGTGGTTTTGGCCGGAGGAAGTCTCGCTTTAGCTTCGCCGAACCTGATACCGAGTTTCCTGAAGACCCAGGTAGTCCTTCCTGATCCGGTTTGTGGTCCTGCCGATGGAAAGAGTTTTGCCGACGAAAACTTCCTCGTTGACGAGGACGATAGTGACCTGTGTGCCCCTGGGGAAGATATTAATCCATCTGTCGACGACCCGGATTCGATCCAAGGTGATTACGGAGCTCATTGGCAATGCGTCGACCAGTTTCCTGGAAACAGGAAGTCCGTCAGTTGCAATGCCACAATCTGCATGTATGGTCTCGGAGCGAATGGGCAGTGCAAGTGCCTGGATGGGAAAGACCGTGTGAATGGACGTTGTGGAGTGGGTGGCTCTTGTCGGGCTGATCCCGACTGTCAGGGGGGTGGTAGTGATAGTGATGACGGTGATTTTATCTGCGATCTGTCCATCAATGGTGGAACTTGCAGGCGAAAGGAGTCGAACGAATGCAAGTTCGTACCAGGAAACGTCGGCCTGAACCCTTCCGTCGACGCCAGCTTGCAGGGAACCAACCTATTGGTGAAGGCGACGACGGCAATAGTCGGGACCATCCCCCTGGATCAGATAGATTCCCTCTCGTTCACCGACCTGTATGACGGGATCAACGAATCGCCCCAGCGCTGCGCCATCGACCAGAGCTGCGAAGCCACCGTAGCCTTGACGGGCAACCAGATCGGCAAGACGGTCACGGCGGGTTCATGGGCCTGCCTTTTCTACCGCACGGCCATTGCCGACCATTCGTGCAAGGACCAGTCTGTCTGCCGCAACAGCGCCACTGCCAGGATCACCATCCCCAGTGATCTGGTGTGTCCCGTAGGAACCACCAAGCAGCAGCCGACTTATTGCACGATAGCGCCTTTCATCCATCCCGAAACTCATCCCGATCGCAGTGATTGCTTCACTGGACGCTGCATGGACGAGAGCGGCGGCATGCAGCCCTGGACGTGTTCCTCGTGTTCCTTAGGGTTCATTTGCCGACAGGGCGAGGTGTGTACGGCCAACGACGTGGTGGGCGAGAATTGCCAGGATTGCCGTGCCACGCCCACCCCGACGCCAACACCCACCCCCACACCCACACCGACTCCCACGCCGACCCCCTGTTCTGGTGCCCATTGCACCACGCCGACGCCTACCCCCTCTCCGACGCCCACACCGACACCATCCCAGTGCACCAGCGCCAGTCCCGATTGTGATGACATCGGAGACCAATATTCCACCGAATGTTCCGGGAATCCTACCACTAGCGGCCATTGCCGCAAGGCCACCTCGGGAACCAGCAGCGTGTGCCTGCGCTATTGTCCCAGTCCGACCCCAACTCCTACGCCGACCCCTACCCCCACGCCAACTCCAACTCCTACACCGACTCCCACACCGACGGTGACGCCTACCGCAACTCCTACGCCGACCCCTACCCCTCCACCCGGAACCATTGATTGCTCGAAGATAGACGTCGATCTCAACAGTGATGCGGGACCGTTCATCAAGGGTGGTGGATACGGATCGACAATTACGGTAACGAACAACAACGCTGTAGCCATCAGCGGGGGCGTGGCGAGCGAACTCGCCACGGGCGGAGGCAACAAGGTGACCATGGGCGTACAGCCGGCAGGGAACGTCACCATTGCTGCGAATGGAGGATCGGCTACCTTCGCCGCGGATGCCGCCATCCCGGCCAACGCCTCGAACACGATCACGCAGAACGCGGTTTTCGCGGGAGGATCCTGCAGCATCTCCAAGCATATCGCCATCATAGTGGCTCCCCCCACCGCTACCGCTCCCGCCTGCGGCTACGCCGGGACGACCCTGGTCAACAGTACCGATTTCGTTGCCAGTCCCACCACCCTGTGCGCTACGGGCACGCTCAACGGTGCCATCGATTCCGCGAACGCTGGTCCGAACAAGTACAGAAAGTCTTGGTCTTGCGCACCTACCGCCGCATTGGGGAGCACGCCTCGCCTGAGCTGCAACATAGAGGTGTGCTCAGCGAGCTCGCACAAGGAGGGGAACGCATGCGTTCCCAATTCCCTTCCGTGCGCCAGTAATCCTGCCTGTCCCTCCGCCTACCGCTTCTCCGCAGCAGCACCGGCCAATACGACGTGCCAGATCCCCGAACTAAGTTGCCCCAATGCGAGCGGAACGGCCTGTGAAAGGGCTTGCAGGCTGACCTGTTTGGCGGGTTACGCTGTGCAGGCAGGAAAGACGATAAACGTGGACGGTTGCCAAGCCATAGCCTGCACCAGCCCGACCCAGGATTCATGCGCGGTTAACGGCACCGCTGACAATAAGTTGCTGTGCCGGAACAACAAGTGCGAATGTCCGACCGGGACCGCCTGGAATGCCGGAGCCAGTGCCTGCACGTCGACCGCGACATCCACGCCAACAGCTACGGCGACACCTACTCCCACGCCTACCCCTCAGTGTACGGCTACAAACGCCGCGAACACCTGCAGTGGCGGTCGTTATTGCAACGCCGGACAATGCTCCGATTGCCCCGCCACCAGCGGTCGCAGT
>CAYOUH010000032.1:5612-6683 GCA_964407085.1 uncultured Candidatus Peribacteria bacterium
ACCGGCTACGAGGATAAGGATAGTGGTATCGGGTTGCGCTGCGAAGCTACTTGCAGCCATGGCAGTGAACGGCCCAACGGCTGCGCTTGTGACAACGACGCCCTCAAGTGCGCCAGTAATTTCTGCCGTCCCAACGACAGCGCCGGAGGAGCCTTCCAGTGCGCCAATGCCCCGATCCAGTACAGCTGCACATCTTCCACAAACCGTCCCGATGGCTGTGGTTGTAACGATGCTGCCCAGTGCTCTTCCGGCAAGTGCGAGAGTGAGGGCTGGTTCTGGTGGGATAAGAAGTGCCAGGAAGGAACCGCCGCGCCGACGCCCACCACCCCGCCTCCAGTACCGACGACTCCTCCGCCCATCGCCTGCACCGCTGCAAATTCCGCCGAGAAATGCGGCGCGAACGGCGTATGCAACGAGTACGAGAACAGCTGTTACTCGTGTCCCAGCGGCTGGCGTGCCGATCACGCGCGCAATCTCTGCCTGCCGCCGAACTAGCCCTCAAAAGGGCTGTTTGCTGCGGCGAACGGGCCTTTTCCCATCCCTATCGTACGAATGACAAACCTCCTGCTCATCATCCTCGACGGCGTCGGTGAAGCTCCCGATAGCCCGGGAAATGCCGTCAAACGAGCTAAGACGCCGCACATGGACTCGCTGTATGCGGCATATCCCTGGACCCTGCTGCGGGCCTCGGGCAAAGCCATCGGCGCACCTGAAGGCGTAGACGGGTCTTCCGAGCCCGGACACATCACGCTTGGCGCTGGGCGTGTCATTTGGCAGCCGTTCGAGCGGATCAACCAGGCTATTGCTGAGGGGACCTTCGCTTCCAATCCCGCATTCACGCATGTATTCGACTACCTGGCGGAAACGGGAGGAAGGCTCCACCTCATGGGCCTGCTCTCCAACGGCGGGATCCACTCGCACATCGAACATTGCTTCGCATTGCTGCAAGCGGCGAAGGACAAATGGATAAAGGAAGTCCTCATCCATGCGATCAGTGACGGACGCGACGTGCCAGAGCGCAGCGTGAAGAGGTACCTGGGCGATATGGAAGATCGTTGTACAAAGCTCGGT
>CAYOUH010000032.1:6693-8760 GCA_964407085.1 uncultured Candidatus Peribacteria bacterium
AAAGTTAGCTACCCTGATCGGTCGCTACTACGCCATGGATCGGGGCAGGAACTGGGATCGGACCCAGAAGGCCTACGACCTCTATGCCGAAGGAAACGGGGAAACGGTGGACAACCTGGACGAAGCCTTGGAGAGCTACTTCTCTACCGTCCCCTCCGGCGAAGCCACGGACTACTATCTGCCCCCCATGAAGTTCGATCCCGATTTCGACGGGATCAAGGAGGGTGACGGGGTTATCTTTTGGAACTTCCGTGCCGACCGTGCCACGCAGCTCGTCTCCGCTTTCGAGTCGGCTGATTTCGGTGCCTTCCCACGGAACGAATCCCTCACCGTCCCACATATCGCCTTCGCCTGCATGGGGCCGTATTCGGAGACCCTGCCCGTTGCCTACCCTGAAGAAAAGGTTACGAACAATCTCGGTTCCTGGGTATCGCAGAAGGGCGTACGGCAGCTGCGCGTGGCGGAAAAGGATAAGTTCGCGCACGTGACGTTCTTCTTCAATTCTCAGGAGCATGACCCGTATCCTGGCGAAGACCGCATCATCGTGCCGTCGAAGAACGTGGCGAATTTCGCTGAGGCGCCACAGATGAGCGCCGCGGAAATCACGGATGCCCTCTGTACCGCAGTGGGAAAAAAGGAATACGGCCTGATCGTCACCAACTATGCCAATGGGGACCTGGTAGGACATGGCGGCGAATTGGACGCTACCGTCCAAGCAATCGCAGCCATTGATTCATCGCTGGCGAGGATCGTCCCAGAGGCATTGGAAAACGGGTATACCGTCATCCTGACCGCCGACCATGGGAATGCCGAATCCATGCTCGAGCCCGACGGTTCTGCCAATCCCTCCCACACGTCGAACCCGGTCCGCTGCGCGATCATCGGGAATGGGTTCACGAAGGAAACCAAGCTCAAGGAGGGGATGGGCTTGGCCAATGTCGCACCTACCGTGCTGTCCATCATGGGCATCGAGAAGCCAGGGGAGATGGATCAGGGGCTAATTTAGAAGAAAACCTAGGCTAGGCTTTTACTTCCAAGGCGCCCAAGGCCCTTTCGATCGTTTGCCGTTCGGCACGTCCCCAGTCAGTGAATTGTTGCTCAGCATTGCTCAGGACCATACGCGCCTTGACGAACATATCTGCATCTAGTCGCTGAGGACTTATATTCATCTTCAAGACCAATTCAGCCAGATCGAGAATGAGCTTTTTGTGATCCTGTTCGTTCTCGATGGTCCCGTATTGACTATCCAAGGCCAAGGTTATGATCCTGATGGAGCCTAGGACAGCCTGATCGACGCTCTCGACGAGTACTTTCGTTTCGGACTTATTCCCCGAGTCAAATATCGTTCCGATTCGCTGGAGAACATCGTGTTTAGTAGCTTGTTGGGTGCCTTCAACAGTAGAAGGACTCTCTACTTGCTCTACTAAATTTTTCAGGTTCAGGACTTCGGGAATGGTCGGCATTAGGTTGGAAGATTACCGATCGATTTAAGATTCCTTGGTCTTCACCTTCTCGATCTGCTTCTTGAGCTTCTCGATGCAGGAGTCCACGGCGTTGTCCGGGGTCTCGTCCTGCTCACGGGCCACCAGGCGGTGACCGGGGATCTCGATAGATACTTCCACCGTGAAACGTTGCTCCTTAGCTTTCGTATCGCCCTTGATGACGGAGATCTCCGCTTCGCTCGATTCCTCCACCCACATCTTCCCCAGCTTTTTCACCAGCCGTTCGATCTTCTCGGAAAAAAGCGTCTCTTGGCGCTCGTTGAGCGTCGCATCCTTGACGTGGAACCTGATGTTCATAGGAGGGGCGGTTAGGGGATGAACGGGGTCGGACCCATTGTATCCTTCCCCCGTTCAGGCAACAAGGAGAAGGATTTTTACTTCCGGTTCCACAAATACTGGTTACTGTGTACTGGTTACTTGTATGTATGATCGCCCTTTTCGATTCCGGTGTCGGCGGACTGACGGTGCTGCACGAGCTCCTCGTCCGCCTGCCGCACGAGGACTACGTGTATCTCGGCGACACGGCGCGGTTCCCCTACGGCGACCGCAGCCGCGAGGACCTCGA
>CAYOUH010000033.1:0-8641 GCA_964407085.1 uncultured Candidatus Peribacteria bacterium
GCGCCTCGGGGTCCGACTTCTCCAGGCTGCGGAGGCGGGAGAGGGTATCCTCTTTCTTCTTCCGTTCATTCTCGGAGGCCGTCATCGTGATCAGCTTGCCCAATTCGGAGCGAAGCTGTTCCTCATTGCGCTCCGCGTAGGCGTCTTCCGTCTCGAGGGACAGGATATGGGCTTGTGCGCGGTCTTTCTCATCCATGCTTAGCATGGCATCCGACACACTAACTCGCTGATTGTACGAAGTTAGCAGCATGCTGTAAACGTTTTTTTCGAATCCTTCCGCGAAGGAATCGGGCGCGACCCGTTCCACGATGTCCACCATCCACTCGGGGTGGGAAAGTAGGATCCCCAGGATCAGGCTTCTGCGCTTCTCCGAGCCCGATGCGACTTCCGCCTGCTTCGCCTCTGTGTGTGCCTGGGGGGTCCGCGCGCGGCGCAGGTCGGAGAGGATGCTCTCAACGGTGTTGCCGAATAGGGACGCGATCCTCCTGGCGTATGATTCCTGCTCGGACGTGAGCGGCAAATTTTGGATCAAGGGAGCTATTTCCGCGAGGTAGGCACGCCTACCCTCTGGCACCTGCAGGTTGTAGTGCTTCTCGAACTTCGCGATGAGCGTTTCGATGAGGTCCGTCGGGGTATTTACCGCGCTGCGGAAAGCCTCCGGATCCGCGCGGTAGAACGCATCGGGATCCTTGTGGCTGCCCAGGTCGATGGACTTCGCGATCAGTCCCTCGCGCAGGACGGGGACGGCATTGCGCGCGCTGGCCGAGAGCCCCGCGGAGTCGTTGTCGAAGCAGAATACCGCCGTCGGACAGTGCCGCCGCAGGAGCTTGGCCTGGCGTTCGGTCATGGCTGTGCCGCATACCGCCACCACGTTTGTGATCCCGGCCTGGTGGCAGGCGATGGCGTCCATGTAGCCCTCCACGATGATGGCGCACTCCTTGTCGCGGATGGTGTTCTTCGCCTGGGAGAAATTGTAGAGGATGTCGCCCTTGTGGTAGAGCGCGGTTTCGGGGGAGTTGAGGTATTTCGGCTGCTGGTCATCCTTTATCGCCCGGCCGGCGAAGCCGACGATGTCGCCGTCGGCATTGCGCAGCGGGAACGTGATGCGATCGCGGAACTTGTCGTACACGTCGCTCGACCCTTCCTTGAGCGTCACCAGTCCTGACTCGCGGATCTCGGCCTCAGTGAATCCCTTGTCCCGGAGCCTCCGCAGCAGAGCGTCATACGAATCGGGAGCGTAGCCGATGCCGAAGGCCTTCACGTCCTCCGCTCCCATGCCACGCTTCTCTACGTAGGCCCGCGCTTCCGATGCCTCCGGAGCTGCCAGCTTCTCCTCATAGAACACCTGTGCTACCTCCTGCATGCGGTACAGCCGCTGCTTCTTGTCCACATCCTCGCTCTTGTAGTCCTCGAGTGTCACCCCGGTGCGTTTTGCCAAACTGCGCAGAGCGTCCACGAAGTCCACGTGCTCGATCTCCATGGCGAAGGCGAACACGTCACCGCCCTTGCGGCACCCGAAGCAGTAGGCGATGCCCTTGTCGGGACTCACCATGAACGACGGGCTCTTTTCCTTGTGGAACGGGCACAGGCCCTTGTAGTTGTAACCCGCTTTCTTTAGCTGCACGTACTGGCTGACGTACTCGACGATGTCGATCCTGGATTTGATATCGTCGACGGTGGACATAGAGATAGTCTAAAGTCTAAAGTCTAAAGTCCAAAGGCGAATTGGATACCAGGGCAAACATGAGACGACTCTGGTATACTTCGAGGATATAAAATGAAAGATAAAATCACCAATCAGGATGTGGCCCAGTCGCTCTTGATTCGACGCGGGGTCCGTACCTACACGGAAAAAATGCTCCTCATGAACCATTTTGAAGATGGTACGCGAGTTGCTGAGCAGGTAATGGCGGATGCAAGGAACATGATAGCCGATCTACCCACTCGGAAGTATGATACCTCCGAACTGAGCATACCAGGTGTCCGAGAGGCCCTTCTCAAGATTTTACGGATGGGTACTGGAAATTAATACCTCACCATTCTTGCTATGAAGCTTTTTTGCTATAGAATGAACCCCGCCGCGGGGTAGAGCAGTGGTAGCTCGCAAGGCCCATAACCTTGAGGTCGCAGGTTCGAGTCCTGCCCCCGCAACCAAATTGAATATCTGCACTACGTGGACTGCCGCGTAGGATGTTAGTTGGTTGTACTGCCCGATCCGCGGTAGCGGATCGTAAGGGACGAGAAGGGTGCGAGCCAGCGAGCACCCCGCCCGGAGGCGAGTCCTGCCCCCGCAACCAAATTTTCTGTCATTCCTGCGTAGGCAGGAATCTTGTTTTGAGAACTGAGGCATATTTCGACAATGGGATCCTTCGCCATATTCCTTCTTGAAAGTGGGAGCTTCTTGCGGCTCAGGAATTGGATGTGGGATTTTTGCTTCCGACTTGTGGCGGTCAGTTCTACACTGCGCCCATGGACCTCTACCACCAGCAAATCCTGGACCTGTACAAGAACCCCTTGAACAAGGGCGTCATGGAGGGTGCAACCTGGAGCCGCCACGAGATCAATCCGACCTGTGGGGATGAAGTGACCGTCTACTGCGAGATCCGCGACGGGAAGGTCACCCGTATGACGCACCAGGGGCATGGTTGTGCGATCAGCCAGGCCAGCGCCTCGCTGCTCACCGACGAAGCCCCGGGCAAGACGCCCGACGAACTCTCCGCCATCACTCCCGACCAGGTCGTGGCGATGCTGGGCATCGAGCTCGGCCCCACGCGGCTCAAATGTGCCCTGCTTCCCTTGCAGGCGATCACGCGCGGGGTAGCCGAACATGCGCAGAAGGCTTAGGAATCGGAAACGAAAAAGCCCCCGCACGTGCGGGGGCTTTTTAAACTCAGAACTTTCGCGTCACCTCCTCAGTCCCCGACGATGACCGTGCTCTTCGTTTCGGTCAGGTTGGGGAGGGCCAGGGCCTTCACCATGCCGAGCGATACGGTGTAGAGGCTATCGCCGATCCGTAGCACGCGCTGGATGGCCTTGTTCCCCCACCACTGCATCTGGCCATTGACCGGATCCTTATCCGCGTCCGTGAAGTGCGTCACCTTGCCCTTGAGCTTGAACCCGGTGGCGGCCACGTCGTAGACGTAGGCTCCCTGCCATACCGTGGTGTATGTCCCGCCGGTGGACGGATCAGGAACGAAGCCCCACGACTTGCAGCTGCCGGCACCGTTACAGTCGGGCGTACAGACCTGGACGCCATTCTCCGTGGTGCAGGAGCTGGGCACGCAGGTCTTCTGGCAGTTGTTGATGGGGCACTGGTCGTAGGAATACGTCGTGCACTTGTCCTGCGGCTGCGTCGTCTGGGTGGTCCAACCGCTCTCCGTCACCGGGAAGGCCAGGAGGCCGCGCTCGCGATCAACCATGAGCGCCTTGTGGTTCCAGGCGGCATCGGTCGAGCTGCCTGATTGCCCGATCACGACGTTCTGTACTTCCTTAGGATTGCTCAGATCGCTCACGTCGTACATGGCCACCTTTATTCCTCCCACGTTCGGAGCCGGGGCGGGCATCGTGGCACCTTCGGCTGGCTGGATCCAGACGGGGGCCTCGTCGTTGCCGAAGGTTATCACGTGGTCATCGTCCCATTCCAGCGCGTACTGCGGCTGGCCGGGGATCTTCAGTGCGCCCTTCACCTCCGGCTTGCTCGGATTGGAGAGATCGAGGGTGAACAGCGGATCGACTTGGCGGTAGGTCGCCACGACGCCCTTGTCGCCCATGAACAGCACCGCGTAGGCCTGCTCGTTGGGGGCCAGGTCGCGGGTCTGCCCCACGAGCGCCATCTTGTCATTCAATACGTAGACATTCGCCGCCGTGTATTGGCGGGGGCCGAAGGAAGGGTGCTTGGTGGTAGCAATGCGCAAATTACCCCGGTATTCGTCCATGCTCCATTGGTTGAGTACGCTGCCCGGCACCGAACCGTAGCCGACGAATTTCGCCCCGCTATCATTCATTGCGAACTTGTAGACCGTGGTCTTCTCGCTGGAGCGCAGGTCGCCGCGCACCTGGGACCAGTCCGTGGAGGAAAGGTACAGGTTGTTGGCCGACACGTAGGACGCGTTGCTGTCCGCCACCATCATCGTGCTGGATACGTCCTTGCCGAGGTTATCGAGCGGAATGGCGGAAACGCTCACGAAGTTCGTGGAAGGGATCTTCGGGAAGAGGACGACATCCTGGCAGCTGGCCATGGGCCGCGTCACGCCATCCTTACTGTCCGTGATCGAAGGAATAACATCCCTTTGCGTGGCATTGGCGCGGAGGATGGCAGCACCCGAGACAGTGGAATAATCCCCGCCGCCGCCCATCGCCATGCCCGTGGTTCCGCTTCCGGTAGCACCGAATCCTTCTGTGCTCCCCCAAGCATAAGGACCGTAGCTCCAGAGTGCGTTGACCGAGTAGAGCGTGTTGCCGATGCGGCGGCTGGCGACCGGGTTTCCCTGGATGGAAACCGAGCGCAAGAGCTTCGGCGAACTCTTCTTCGTCGTATCGAAGATGAGGATGCGGTTGACGGGATTGTATTGCCAAGGGGCGACAATCTTCTGGCTCTCGGCAGGGAGGTAGGGCTGGCTGAAGGTTCCGGAGACGATCAGTTGGTTACCACTGGCGTACAGCTCCGTCACGTAGAAGTATTCGCCCTTGTTCTGATCGATGGGGAGCTTTACCGTGGCGATTTCCTTCAGTGCCGATGGGGGAACAGCCTGTACGATGCGGACCGTATCGGCCTTCGCCACGTAGATGTAGTCGCCGTCCGTCTTCACGATGTCACCCTCGTCGACTCCTGGCACCTGGACGTTGGTCGTGGTGAAAGGAGAGCTGGGGGAGTATCCTCCTCCTCCGCCCTTACCTCCTCCGCCCATATCACCTTGTGGCGCGGCCGCCTCGGAAGGAGCGATGACATTTCCCTGCAGCGTCGTGATTTGCGGCAGCTGCATGCGCTCGAACAGTTCCTGACAGCTGCTGACCCGGATCGTCCCTACGCCCTTGAGCTCGTCATAGGTGCGCGAGGCGTGAGAACGGACATCGGCCTTGATGCGGTAGATGAGCTCCGACATCTCGGCCCGGGTGATCTTTTGGTCGAAATCGTTGATCGAGAGAGGGATGGCCTTCCCAGCCTCCAGCGTCTTCACATAGGGCTCGTACCAGTTCTCGCCCGTGCCACCGGCGCGGCCATAGGCCTTGCCGACGATTTTCGCCGCTTCGACGAACGAGATTTCATTCGCAGGTCGGAATGTACCGTCGGGGTATCCGCCGATCCAGCCCTCCGCCTTGGCGGTACAGACGTAGGTGGAGAACCATTCTTCCCGCACGTCGGGGAAGCAGTTCACCCGCTTCTCGAAGGGCCTGTTCAGGCTCTCGACCACGATCTTGGTGAATTCCGCGCGGTTGATCTTGCGATCAGGACGGAACGTCCCATCGCCGTAGCCCGCGATGACCTTTTGGTCCTTCAGGTACCGGATGGCGTCACTGTTCGTGCTCGTGGAGGGCACGTCGGAGAACACCGCTGCCCCGGCACCGGCGGTAGTGGTCGGCTGCCACTCCTGGGCGGGGACGGCCTGCAGGGGAAAGAGAAAAGCGAAAGCCTCCAGGAGGATCGCTATCGCCGCCACGGGGCGGGTGGAACGCTGGAACATAGGGAAAGGTGAGGAAATGAAGTAATGGGCATCATAATCCTTTCTTCTGCGTTGGAAAGCGGGTGGGGTTGCCAGGAATGAGGGAGGATGGCAAGCTCGCCCCATGACCATCCTCGAGGAATCCTTTCAAACCGCCGGAATCGACCTAGGTCCGCACCATGTAAAACGGTTCGCGACGCTGCTTGTTTCATTCCTGGAGAAGAACGCTCAGGTCAACCTCTCGGCGATCCGCGACGAGCAGGGCGTGGTGGAGAAGCACTTCATCGACAGCCTCGCCATCCGCAACGTGCCGGAATTTCTCCGCGCCGAACGCGTTCTCGATGTGGGTACGGGTGGTGGCTTCCCGGGACTTCCGCTGGCCGTCATGTTCCCCGACAAATACTTCGTCCTGATGGACGCAACGCGCAAGAAGGTCGATGCCGTGGCCAGCTTCGCCCTGGCCCTTGGTTTGGCAAATGTCCGCACGGTCTGGGGCCGGGCCGAGGATGTGGCCGTCCTTCGCAGCCTCCCAGGAAAGTTCGATTGCGTCGTTGCCCGTGCGGTCACGTACCTCCCCGACCTTCTCGCGCTCGTGGCGCCCTACCTTGCTCCCGGGGGAACGTTCATCGCCTACAAGCAGCCCAGTGCCGAGGAACTGGAGGAAGGAAAAAAGGCTGCCACCAAGTTGGGCCTGCGCTTCCTTCGCACCGAAGGGTACGTTTTGCCCTCCGACGCAACGCCCCGTGCTTTACTCCTGTTTTCGAAAGCATAGGATCGTTGCGGAAAAGCCCCGTAAACCGTATACTGTACACGTAAACCAAACCCCATGAGCGATCCTACTCCTCCCGCTTCCGGTTCCGCACCCGCAGGTGGTAAGCCCGGCTTCGATGCCGAGCATTTGGCTGAGGAAGGCAAGAAGGTGGCCAGCAAGGCCTGGGAATGGACCAAGAAGGCGGCGGCCTTCGCCTGGCCGAAAGTGAAAGAGGGCGCCAAAACGGTGTCGAAAAAGGTCGATGCGGAAATGGACAAGATCATCGAATCGGTCAATCATCCCGAGCATAAGGCGGGCCAGACTAGTGCGCAGCCTTCGACCCCCGCAGCCCCGACTCCTCCCACTTCCGAGGTCCCAAAGGTGGATACGCAGGGCTAGGGATCGGGTAAAAACAAAACGCATGCACGAAGTGAACGCCCTCATTTTCGACCTCGATAACACGCTGGCCCTGACGCAGGACCTGCACTATTTGGCATTCCGAGAGGTCTTTGCCCGGCGCGGGTTGGACTTCACGAAGGAAGACGATGCCAGGTATGCGGGCAAGGGCAGTAGCTGCATCTTTCCCGAATTCGCGAAAGAAAAAGGAAGGTCTTTTTCCGAGGAGGAACTCGTTGGGATGGCGAAAGAAAAGGCCGAGATCTACGACCGTCTGCTGCATTCGTCCGAGATCCGCGAAGTGCCGGGTGCCCAGGCCTTCGTCGAGCGCATGTTTAAGGCAGGAATAAAGATCGGCGTGGCGTCGGGCAACAAGATCCCGGCCATCGAGTACATCCTGGGGAAGATCGGCCTGTCCGAAGAAGTAGTGGCGGTCATGGTGAACAAGTACGTCCTGCATGCCAAGCCCGAACCGGACGTCTTTCTGGCCTGCGCCAAGCGCCTCGGTGTTCCCCCCGAGGAATGCATCGTCTTCGAGGATGCGACGAACGGGGTCATCGCCGCGAAGAAGGGCGGATTCCGCGTCATCGCCCTCACGACCACATTCGACGAAAAGGCCCTGCGCGAAGCGGGGGCGGACGAGGTGGTGGGGGATTACCATGTCATCACTAATGGGAGTTTTGCGAACTGAACAAGAATGGGAAGCTAAAGAATGGACCGAATCCGCCCCTGGGTTCGAGATCCTGCATGTCGGAAAATACCAAGGAAAGAGGTTCCCCCGCCTATCCCACTTACTAGGCGACCTCGGAAATGATGGGGTCGGAAAACTGCTGGTGACCACCCATCCATTAGTACTCATCCACGGTGTCGAAATGGATACGGACCATATGACCCAGGTACCCTTCGAGCCCGAGGCTGCACTTGCGCATACCGATGGGATGGACTTCCTTTATTCCACTGGACAGCGCGCTTTTACGACCAACTTCATTTCCCATGGCCAGAGGGTTCAACTATTGCGGCAAAAGCTTGGGGACAATGTATCTGAGGTCTTAGGAACTGTACAAAGCGGCAGGCAGTTACATACTTTCCGAAGCCCGTTGGGGAGAATACGTACGCCTCTGGGAAGCCTGAATACAGAACGGAAGCTTTTGGATGACAGTAGTTATCCGGTCGAATGGGGTCCCGGTTTGGCCGTATTGGTAAACGGGAATATGTTGGATCATTATAGAGCGGGTATCCCGTGGAAGACTCGATTGCTGCGCCGAGGAAAACTTTTCTTCCGAACGGGGGGCTGGATGGTGGATGCGAACGGCCGTTTCGAATTCACTGACCCGTACATTTAAGCATCTCACTGGCTAAAACAAGCCAGGTTTGGTAGAATGGAGGGAACAAAAACCAATGCTCTCCCCCTACCTCCGCTACGTCAACTACCTGTCCGCCGCGCAGCTCTACCTCCGGGATAATTTCCTGCTGCGCGAGGAGCTGAAACCGGAGCATCTGAAAGACCGCATCCTGGGCCACTGGGGAACGGTGCCGGGGCAGAACTTCGTCTACGCGCATGCCAACCGTTTGATCCGCGAGAAGGGTCTCGAACGTTCCTGGCTCTTCGTTTCGGGCCCCGGCCATGGCGCCCCGGGAGTCCTGTCGAACCTCTTCGCCGAGGGAACGCTGGAGAAGTATTACCCCGAGCTCACACGCGATACTGCTGGCACGGGGAAATTCATCAAAATGTTCTCCTGGCCGGGAGGATTCCCCAGCCACTGCAACCCCGGCACGCCCGGAACGATCCTCGAGGGCGGGGAACTCGGGTATTCCCTCTCCACGTCGTTCGGTG
>CAYOUH010000034.1:0-8622 GCA_964407085.1 uncultured Candidatus Peribacteria bacterium
GAGAGCGATCCAAAATCATCGGTCGACTTATGAACCCAGCTCTTCCAGTAGTTGCGCGCGTAGTCCAGGTATTCCGCCACGCCCAGCACCGAGATGTCGCGGTTGCTTTTCTGTACTTCGTCATAGGTCCTCGCCGCACAAATCCACGTGAAGAACGTTTCGTCTCCTTGGGCGGGAACCGTGATATGCACGGCGAACGTCCCATCCACCGACCCCTGTTCGACCGGGTGCGAGGATAGGTTCCCGTCCTCGGCGTCCCTCCACGTCCCTTCCAGGCCCTGGTATTCCGCCTTCCCCGTCGTGAACTGCGCGATTCCTCCGTCTTTCGTCATCGCATTTGCCAGGAAGTAGCGGTTGTACTTGTAGAACACGAGGCAATTGCGCTTCGGGGAATAGTACGCGGTATCATTGGCCTTCACGCCGTAGAGATGGAAGTCGAAGTTGAAGAAGAAGCGAAGTTTCCGATCCTGGTCGGAGGAGTTCCCGACCACCACCTCGCGACACAGGACATTCTCCGTCGGATGCACGAAGTGCCGGAACGTGATCGACAGTTCCCATGATTCGGAAACCAACTCCGTCACGCCCACGAGCGTCTCGTCCTCGTACGAGGAAACGCTGTTCCAATGCTCGTCCGTCAGCCACGAGAAGGCACGGCGCTCCTCATCGTACACACCGATGCGGTGGTAGTGGCCGAAGGTGGTATGGTCCTCCATTCCCACGTAGGGGAAATAGAAGTCCTGCAGCAACCCGCGCTTGTCCAGCGTGACCAGGAGGTTTCCATTACCGACGACGAGGGAGCGAGGCATGGTGTCTAGGGGGAAAGGTGGTTGAGTCCTATCAAGGCTGCGCCGATGGTCGCAGGATGCTCGAGATGCGAAGCACAGATCTGGAGGCCATCCCAATACGGACCGGGGCAAAGGCGTTGGGCGACCGTCACCATTTCATTTTCCAATGTGTCCCAATGCTTCTCCACGATCCCGCCACCAAAAGTAATAACAGCGGGATTGAAGGTCCTGAGCAGATCAGCCACCAGGATCCCCAGGTTCGTCCCCCGCGTCGCGTCATCCGCCTTGCTCGCGGTGACTTCTTCATAGGTATGAAGTTCATCGAATCGGGTAGCACCGATCTCGGCACCGAACCCCATGGCACCATGGTAGATGCTTCCATTGATGATGAGCCCGCTTCCGAGTCCCGTCCCCACCGTCAGCCCGATCAGTGTTCCGGCAGGCTTGTTCTCCATCGAAGCATATTCCGCCAAGGCGAAACATCCCGCGTCATTCTCGATCGCCACGGGGACGTGCAGGGTATCTTCCAGGATCTTCTTGGCGGGAACGGGAGATGCGACCTTCACGTTTCCACCACCGTAGAACAGCCCCTGCTTGCCATCCACCAACCCCGGGAATCCGACCCCCACCGACAGGATGGAACCCTGTTGGGAGGTCTGCACGCGGAAAGCCTCGACCATCTCGATGACCTGCTCGAGCACCGACTCGAACCCGCGCGACAGGTCCGTCGGGACGCGCCGATCGCAAAGAACTACGGGAAGCGACCCGGGAGCGGCCATCCCGTACGCGGCCCCATGGATTTTCGTCCCCCCCACGTCGATGCCGATAATGACGGTTCCTTGGTCGTAGGTCATTTCTTGGTGATCCAGAGGGTACCGAGATAAAGCGATCCGGCGACGTACAGCACCAGCAGGAATCCGAGATACGGTCGGAGATAATCGGCGAACAGGACCCCTACGAATGCTCCGGCCGAGGCGACGGTGAGCTTGAAGATCGCGGTTTGCCACCACTGTAATGTTACGGGCTTGAAGATTTTCATGGAAAAAGGGTTAACGGCTGAGACGCTTCTCGAGATCGGAGAGCACATTCGTGAAATTCATATAGGCCTCGTACGGCGACTCGAACGGCGAGAAGTAGGCGTGCACGTCCCCGTCGCTCCAGTACTTCGTCGACATGTAGTAGAAATGGTCGGACGTTTGCAGGCGCCGCCATTCGTGCAGCAGCCCAGGATCATGCTTCCCCAGGACGCTCTCGCGCAGGGCGAAGAGGCGCGTGAGCGACGAACGCTGCATGTCGTTCTCGATCCACGCCGACAGGTCGCGTTCGCTGTCCGCCCAGGAGAGCGGCTTCTCCACGCTCACCTTCCCAACGGGCTCCAGGCTCTTCAGTGCTTCGGAGGGGGTATGGAACCCGATCTTCGCCCGGCGGCAGGCGGCAGGCAGGGCCCTCATGAAATCGAAGATCCCCGTATCCTCCCACTGGTGCTCGCCGAACGTCTCGTAGTCCATGAACAGGTTGAATGTGTCGCCTTCACTGTCCTCGATCCAGTGCGTGAACTTGTCGGTCGTGAGCGGATACCCCTCCCACGCCTTGTTCCCGAACCGGAACGCGATGTCGTCCGACAGCTGGTAGTTCTTGAGCAGCAGTCCGAAGGGTTTCTTGCCTTCGTGGACCGGCTCGTAAACGTAATTGGACGAACGCCAATCCAGGACCGTATCCCAACCCTCCAGCACCATGCCTCGCAGGCCCATCTCACGGACGCGCTCGACGATATCGTCGCTGTAGATCAGTTCCGTATTGCGGAACACGCGCGGGACGGAGTTGAATTCCTTCTTCATGAGCGCCTGGTGCGCAGCGACCTGCTCTCGGAATTCCTCGGGGGAATAGAGCGAAGACAGGGAGTGGTAGTACGTCTCGGACAGCAGTTCGACCTTCTTCGTCGCCACCAGCTTGCGGAACGATTCCAGCACCTGTTCGCCGATCTCCCCGAATTCCCGACACTGCTCCACGAACACCCCGCTGATCGAGAACGCCACCTTGAACCCGCGCTCCTTCTTCAGCATCTTGAGCAGCAGCGCGTTCATCGGCAGGTAGCACTTGCGCGCCACCTTCGTAAACACGTCGTGGTTCGTGGCTCGCTGCGGCCCCGCGAAGTACCCCTTGCCCGACCCGATGTCGAAGACCGAATACTCACTCACGCGGTAAGGCTGGTGGACCTGGAAGTAGAAGCAGATGCGTTTCATCTTGTGATTTATATTTGGGACTTCGAAGATCGCTGTTTACGACGGTATATCTTGAGCAATTGGGCTATACCTTCACGGAAGACCCTTTGGTCTCTATTGAACCAGCTTTCAAACACTTCGATCGCATGATTCGGAAAATTACCTACACCCGGAGCCGCTTCCATAATTTCTGCACCCACAGCAACCGTCCCATGCGCTCCCGGAGTAAGATCGTATTTTCCCAAAGGCTCCAGAACATCGCTTATCTTGGCTGCTCTAGCTCGCACCCATTTCACGATCTTCCAGTTCTCACCGCGTTTCCCCTCTCTCCAGTGCCGCTTCATTTCCGCCATACGCCATGGAGTCGAGATAAATTTGCCAGCATCTGCTCCCCACGAAGGCCAATCGGAAAGCGTGAGGGTTAGCGAAGTCGGAATAGCATCCAGAGCGATTATGTAAACGTTATAGTTCATGTTCCTCCACAAATCATTCAGGCGTCGGATTAACGGATTCTGGTTCAATTCCGGATCGCTCTGATAATTCTTCCGAAGGAAAGTGAGAAGCTTCTTCGTTAACCCGAGTTTGTATTTGTATTCTTCCGGATGCTCGATGATAAAACGCTTCCACCGGAGGATATGAGGTGATTGTTTATGGGGTCCTAACACCGGCCTCTCGATGTTCACAAGGGGAGGATTCGCTTTACGCCGAGCAAGCTTGGAAACATGGGGAATAATTACATCTTCCTGGAAATCACCGAGCAAATAATCCAGTGGTTTACCGATTCCTTTTTTCATACGATTGAAGCTTGGTAAGCCTCCTTGATCCTCTCGCCCTGCCGCTTCCACGTCAGATGGTCCAGTTCGCGGGAGGCGCCGGTCGACAGGGTCCCGTGGAGCGGCTGATGGCGCAGGGCCATCACGATCGCGTTCGCCATGGCATCCACGTCCCAGAAATCCACGCGTAGCATGCTACGGATAACCTCCGACACTCCCGCGTTCTTCGACACGATCACCGGCACGCCGTGCTGGATGGCCTCCAGTGCCGCGATGCCGAAGGGTTCCGCCACGCTGGGCATGACGAACGCCCGCGCCTCGCGGAATGCCCGGTCGATGTCGCGGCCACGGAGGAATCCCGAGAAGAACACGCGGTTCGCGATCCCGAGTTCGATACTCAACCGCAAGGCCTCCGGCAGCATGTCACCCTCCCCCGCCATCAGAAAATTGGTTTCCGGTTCGACGCTCAGCACCTTCTGTGCTGCCCGCAGGAAATACTCCGGCCCCTTCTGCAACGTGATGCGTCCCAGGAACAGTACGTACTTCCGTTCACCCGTGAAATCCGCGACGTGCCCCGAGCTGAACTTCCGCGTCACCGCGTTGTGCACGACGGTGATCTTGGCCGGATCGATGCGGTAGTGCTCGACGATCTTGCGCTTCGTGAATTCCGAAACCGCGATCACGGTATCGGCTTCATGTAATCCGCGTGCCTCGATCTCGGCGATCAGCGGATGCGGGTTATCCCCGGTCCGATCATGCTCCATGGCGTGCAGGTGCGCCACGAACGGCTTGCCTGAGATCCGCTTCGCCGCGATAGCCGCGGGGTAGGTCATCCAGTCGTGGGCATGGATCACGTCATGTTCGATATCACGGGCGATGTCCTCGGCATGCGCGGCATAGCGCTCGACTTCGGTAAACATGCCCTGTCCGTACAGGTTACGGTTGCCCTTCGACCCTGGTACCGCGTAGGGCACGAGGTTAGCGGGCAGGCGGGTAATATGCAGGCGGTCATGCACCTGCTCCTGCGAAGCGGCCGTAGCGCCACCATCCGGCAAGACGAGATGGACACTCACCCCGTGGTCGTTGAGTCCATCGACGATGCCCTGGCATGCGACGCCCAAACCCCCATTATGATGCGGCGGGAACTCCCAGCCGAACATCAGGCTCTTCATGTTCGTTTTTATTTCCAAAAAGTATACTACAAAACACGAAATTATAAAAGGCAAATGGGTACTTTCCCCGCCATGGGCAGCGCAAACCGCCAATCGTCTTGATAACCCCTCCGACTCCCTCCAAGATACCTCCATGCACCTCCCTCGCGTCTCGATCATCACGGTCAACTACAACGGCACCGAGGACACCCTCGCCTGCCTGGCGTCGCTCCGGGAATGCACCTATCCTGACTTCGAGGTCTGGGTCTTGGATAATGGTTCCTCGGGGGGCCAGGTAGGGCAGTTGGAAAAAGGCATGGCAGGGTTCCCTGAAGATTTCCGACTCCTCAAGCATCCGAGCAACACCGGCTTCGGTGGGGGGAATAACCTCGCCATCGACCAAGTCTTATCCGAAGGGAAAAGCCCGTACATCTACCTCCTCAACAACGACACGGAAGTCGAACCAGACTTCCTCCAGAGGGCGGTAGAAAGAGCGGAATCGGATCCTACGATCGGCATCGTCAATTCGCTGTGCCTCCAGTTCGATGACCGAAGCAAGGTGGAGAACGCCGGCCATGAACTGCTCGACTGCGGCGACTCCGTGTACCGTGGAAGGGGAAGTAGACCGGAGGACCATCTCGGACCCGTCGAACTTCTCGGGGCCAGCGGGGCAGCGGTGCTCTACCGCGCCAAAACTCTACGGGAATGCGGGATGTTCGACGCGTCGTTCTTCCTCAATTACGAGGATGCGGACCTGTCCCTGCGCTGCATCCTCATGGGCTGGAAGGCTGTCCTGGAGCCAAAATCCATAGCCTACCACAAGGTCAACGCCAGCATCAGGAAGGTGAAGGACTACAGCTTCTACGTCCGCTCGCAGCTCAACCAGTTCAAGTCGTACTACCACAACGTCCCGACTCCCGTCCTCATCGCGAATCTCCCCTTCGTCCTCCTGCGTGATCTCGGCGTCATCGTGCTCAATCTCATCTTCCTGCGCTGGGGCATCCTCCGGGTTTTCCTCCATGCCCGACTGCGAATACTCACCAACTTCCGTTCGATCTGGAGGAGTAGACGAAACAATATGTGTAAGAAAAAGGCTTCTTCATGGTATTTCTTACGACTGCAGAAAAACTTCCTTGCCGTCTACGCCCGCTACTTCTACGAGATCATCGTCACCAATCGCCGCAGTGTCTTTGAAACCAAAGCAGAAAACTGAGCCTTGCTCCCATGAGGACAAGCGCAGTGCGGTTCGAGTGGATACGCTAGTGCCATCCTGAACGAGTATAGCGAGGTTCGAAATCCCCCTCCCAACAACACTGGAAACCTCTTCCCCTCCTTGGAAATGCTGAGCGCGAAATACATACCACCAAACGGCAAGGGCGAACGGTATCCGTGATGGACATGGAAAGGTACGATGGTATGAAACTTTCCAATGAACCTCCTCCGCGCTCCCACCCTCCTGCTCTTCGGCCTCGCATCATTCTTCGCCCCCGTCGTCTTCGCCCAGTCGCAGGGCGTGACCGTGGAGGTCTTCGTGCGTTCCGACTGCATCCACTGCCAGGCAGAAAAGGCGTTTCTGGCGGAATTGAGCACGGAACGGAAGGATCTTTCCATCATCCTCCATGATATCGCGGAAACCGAGGGGAGGGCATTGTTCGACCAAGTGACATCCAAGGCCAACCTGCCCAAAGCCACGCCCGTGACGTTCGTCAACGGGGAAATCGTACAAGGCTTCGGAACGGCGGATACGACCGGTACGTACATCGTAGGCCTGATCGATCGCGCCCGGGGAAAACCGATATTCAGCGTATCCGACTACCTCGCCGCTGATGCGCCCCAGGAGGAGGTACGCAAGGACGAGGGCTGCGACGAATCAGGAGAAACGCCGTGCGCCGTGGTTGATTCCGGGGAGTACCTCGTAAACGTTCCGCTCATCGGAGCGGTGGATATGAAGGAACTCTCCATCCCGGCGATAGCCGCCGTGTTGGGCTTCGTCGACGGGTTCAATCCCTGTGCCATGTGGGTCCTGGTCACCTTTCTCCTCGTCCTGATGCAGATCGGGGACCGGAAGAAAGTCTGGCAGATAGCCGGCTTGTTCATCGCGGCCGAAACCGTCATGTACTACCTCATTCTCAACGTCTGGTACACGGCCTGGGACTTCATCGGGCTGGACCGCGTCATCACGCCGCTGGTAGGGCTGGTGGCCATAGGGGCAGGCTGCTACTTCCTATACGAAGGCTGGACGAGCGATGGGACGTGCCAAGTAACCAGCTCCGAACAAAAGAGAAAAACCAGCCTCCGCATCAGCGATATCGCCAGCAGGCCCTTCACCATCGTCAGTGCCATCGCGGTCATAGGGTTGGCGCTCTCGGTCAATGTCATCGAATTCGCCTGTTCCATCGGCATTCCCCAGACATTCACCAAGATCCTCGACCTTAACGGTCTGGGATTCCTGGGCCGCCAGGCAATGATGGCGATCTACATCGCCATGTACATGATCGATGATTTCATCGTCTTCGGATTGGCCCTGTGGGGAACGCAGTACCTGAACCTGACGACGAAGTACTCCAAGTGGTGCAACCTGGTGGGAGGCATCCTGATGCTCTTCTTGGGAACGCTCCTCATCTTCGCACCCGAAATCCTCCGGTTCACTTAGGCCATCGCCCCGGCAATCCGTTCTAGTGCCACGATGAAGGCCGCCGTACGTTCTTCCGTGTGGTGCTTTTCTTTCGTACTCCACACGGCATGGAACGCATCGACCATGGTTTTTTCGAGCTTCGTGAGAACCTGTTCCTCGCTCCAATATTCGTTGTTCACGTTCTGATACCACTCGAAGAAGCTCACGGCTACTCCTCCGGCATTGGCCAGCACGTCGGGGATCAGCGTGATACCCTTTTCCTTCAGGATCGCGTCCGCCTCGAATGCCGTCGCTCCGTTGGCCAGCGCCACGATCGCCTTCGCCCGGATCGAATGCGCGTTGTCCTTCGTGATCGCGTTCTCCAGGGCGGCAGGGATCAGTACGTCGACATCCAGGCGCAGGAGTTCCTCATTGGTGATCTTGCGGCACGGTCCATCTTGGGGAGCCATGGTGATATCGCACACCGTCCCCACGCAGTAGCACCCCAGCCGCCCACCAGCTTCCTTGAGTTCCTCCGCCTTGGCCGGATCGATCCCCTCCTCATTGTATACCCCGCCGTGCGAATCACTCACCGCCACGATTTTGTATCCCGCTTCATACAGGATCTTGGCCATCATGCTCCCCGCGTTCCCGAATCCCTGGATGGCCACGGTCGTTTTGGCAGGCTCTAAGCCAAGCTTGCCAACCAACTCGCGCAGGCAGTACATCCCGCCCTGCGCCGTCGCGAAGCTGCGTCCTTCCGATCCGCCATTGGAGAGCGACTTCCCCGTGATCATCCCCGGATCGACCTTGCCGCTCAACTTCTCGTACTCATCGCGCATCCAGTCCATGATCTTGGCATTGGTGTACACGTCCGGTGCGGGGACATCGACCCGCGAACCGAGGTTCCTCCACAATTTCGCAACATACCCGCGAGAAAGTCGTTCCAGCTCGCCTTCGCTCAGGTCCTTCGGATTCACGATCACGCCCCCCTTACCACCACCGAAGGGCAATCCCGTGACGGCGCATTTGATGGCCATCCAGAAGGCGAGCGAGGTCACTTCGTCCTCATCGACT
>CAYOUH010000035.1:0-8523 GCA_964407085.1 uncultured Candidatus Peribacteria bacterium
GCGGCCTCCCCGGCTCCGCCGGCACCACCGGCCGCACCCGCGCCGACGGGCGTGGAAGCCGCACCCGCGCCGCCGCGTCCACCGGCACCACCTGCGCCGCCGGTTCCTCCGGTCACCGTGACGGTTCCGGTAGAGTATGCATTCGTGATCTCGCCATTGGACGTGTAGCCTACAACGCCACCGACGTACGCTATCCCGCCTGCCGCTCCGGCACTCCCGGCGATGCCGGCCAGGCTGGCGCCACCGGAGGCACCCGTAGCACCCGCGCCACCGGCTCCGGAGGTTCCGTTCACCGAGCCCGTCGAGTAGCTCCCCACTATGGACGTTCCGGCATTGTTTCCTACTACCCCGCCCATGTACAGTATCGCTCCGGCGGTTGCCGTTCCCGAGGCACCGGCCAACGAACCCGTGCCGGCAGCACCTCCCGCACCTGCAGCACCTCCCGCACCTGCCGCGCCGGTGATCGTCCCGGTAGAATGGTAACTTCCCGTGATCGTCAGGGTGTTATTCCCCGCGACACCTCCCACGAATAGCGTCCCGGCTACTCCGCCGGTTCCGCCCAAGATACCGGCCAACCCGGCCAGTCCCGCCACACCCGTACCGCCTGCTCCACCGGCTCCACCGGAAGCGGTTATGGCGTTGGTGGAGAATGAGTCTTGTATGACACCTACGTTGCTTCCGACCAGTCCGCCGGCATATGCGGGCGTGGCGTTGGCCGTACCTCCGGCACCCGTTGCCCCTCCGGCACCGTTCGCCCCGCTCGATCCTTTGGCCCCGCCGGCACCGCCCGTGCCACCTACGCCGCCGGCACCGCCCGTCACCGTCACTAGACCGGACGTGGAGTTGGCAGAAATGATGACCCCCGAATTCAATCCCGCGAGACCCCCAGCATATCCTCCCCCACCCGCGCCTCCCGTACCACCAGCACCTCCCGTGCCACCCGTATGCGCAGTTCCCGATGCCGCGCTTCCACCCACTCCTCCTGACGGTCCGTTTTGTCCATCGGAGCCAGTGGCGGTCACCGCGCCGGTCGCGTATACCGCAGCCGCCGCACCGTTAATGATCCCATCGCTATTGTTCTGTCCTACCAACCCACCGGCGTAGGCTATGCCGCCGGCCCCTCCCGCACCCGCGGCGCCGCCCGTCGCGGCCGTGCCCGTCGTGGCAACGGCACTGGCGCCAGCAGATCCGCCAGCAGATCCAACCCCGCGCGCACCGCCCGTGGCGGCAACCGTGCCGGAGGCGAAAGAACCGTTGATAATGGTTCCGAGGTTGTTTCCGATCAGTCCTCCGGCATAGGCAGCACCCCCGGCACCACCGGCCGCACCCGCGCCTCCCGCGCCACCGATGGCCGCCGTACCGCCATTTCCGCCGGTTCCGGCCGTACCTGCCGCGCCGCCGGTTCCGCCCGTTGCGGTGACGGATCCAGTCGCCGACGATGCCGTGATCGATCCCGAGTTTACCCAACCAGCCAGACCGCCGACATAACTAATGCCGCCTGCGCCCGGTGCCCCGACGCTTCCGCCGGCGCCTCCGATGCCTGACCCGGAGTTCGTTCCTCCGTTGCCGCCATTGCCACTCGCGCCGCCCATTCCTCCCGTCCCGGCAACCGTTACCGAGCTCGTGACCGTATTTAGGGTTCCTTGTTGGGAATACCCTACGAGGCCTCCGACATACGCTATTCCCCCGATGGCAGCCGCATTGGTCACGGTCGTTCCTCCGGCACCCGCAACCGTTCCGCCGCTGGTCGTATTCCCTCCGGCCCCTCCGTTTCCCGCCGCTCCTGCGGCGCCACCGGTCCCCGTAACGCTTCCCGTCACGGTCACATTCACTATCGGCCCGACGTTGTATCCCACCACGCCCCCCACGTACAGCGTGTTCCCCACGGTGCCGGCCGTTCCCGTTCCCCCGGCCGTGGGGGTCGTTCCGGAGGTACCGGCCGCACCATTGGTGCCGTTGGCCGCTGCGGTGGGGATCGCAGAGACGGATACCCCTGTCAGCGTCACGTTGCGGATGCTGTTGGACGAATAGCCGAACAGTCCGACGTAGTTAAGCGTTGTGGAATTGATGAAGAGGTTGGCGATCGAGTGGCCGTTGCCATCGAATATGCCGCTGAAGTTCGTGACGTTATCCCCAACGGGTACAAACCCCGCGCCCGAGTTCCATCCCGAAGTCACCGCGGCGTCGATGTCGTTGTTGAGCGCGTAGGAGTTCGAAAGGCCGGTTTTCATGCCCTGCAATCCGTAGACGTCGTAGACCAGGTAGGGGTCCGTACTGATCCCGATCCCGACATAGCGCCGAAACGTTCCCGCGGTCACGGAAAAGTTCCCCGTCGCCGCGAAGGTGTTATTGGACGGATCCGTGGCCACGAACGTGGCAGCCGAGGTCTGGGAGTAGCTTCCCGATCCGCCTCCCGAGTTCGTTATCAACAGGTCCGCACTCTGGGTGATAGTCCCCGTATAGCCTCCCACGGTGAAGGAACCGACCGTGGCATCCACGTCGATGGTCACTATGGACGCAGCGGATCCGGACGAAGCGTCGAAAAACACGTTACTCGTCGCATCCGGGAGATTGCCCGCCCCTGGGGCTCCGCCTGAGGAAGTCGCCCAGTGGTTGGCGGCATCGGACCAGTTCCCGGATCCCCCTACCCAGTAGGCGTTCGCGGGAGGATCGGTGACGTAGTCGATGTCCACATCCCCACCGACGACCCTGAGGTCGAAAACGTCGGTAGGAACCTGGAGTCCGGAGAGGATCACCCTATACTTGCCATCCTGATTGATACTGGCAAAGGTCGTCACCAGCTGTCCATCGACCGTATACACGCCAATCGAGGCGGATGCCGTCCCGGCATGCGGACGGGCGTACAGGGTGATGTCGCGCGAGGCATCGAGCGCCTGTTCGAAGGTGACGCGGACGTACCGGCCATCGGCGACGTGGGCATAGACCTGGTCGCGGATACCCACCTGGTCGTAGATATCCTGCAGGACAGCCTTGTCGGCATCGAGCAGGAGGGCATTGGAAATCAGGATCACCTCGAACGTCTGCGTGGAAAGGTGGGGAACGATCCAGTGGACACGGTCGAGGTAGCCGTCACCGTCCGTATCGGAGGCTTGGAAGGACATCTCCTCCCCGCCATTGTTCTGCCAGCGGATCCTGATACGGTCCTCTTCTCCTACGCGGAATACTTCGGGAATCGCGGTGTCGACAGGCACGTTGACCATGGGTGCGATCAGGTCCTGTTCTTCGGTAGAGGACACCACTACCACCTTGCCCGTCGAGGTGGACTGCTCGGTGACGATAGGCGTCCGGTCGACCATCTCCGGCTCCGGGGTAGGCGCGGGAGAACCGACCACGGACCCACTACCGCTCTGTAGCGGCTCGGTCCCTTCAGGAGGCATGACCGTCGCGCCGCTGCCGCTGGTCGCCCCGATCCCTGCAACTACCTCCCCGGGAACCGAGGAGGGCTGATCGCTTCCCTGCGCAAAGACCCCCAGGGGCAGTCCGGACAAGAAACACGCCACGGCCAGGACCAGGACGGCTTTCGACATTCGCGCCGCGGATGGAGTGGGTGTTCGTTTTGGAAACATATCCCGCGATTATAGCAGAAACAAGGCCTCCCCAGCACTTGGTAGACCTTCCGCTACGCCGAACAATATGGTCTCGTGATTAAAAATAGGAAGACTCGCGATGTTTTCGGTATTCTCCCTCCAGCATCACGCTCCACGGGAGGACGAAGTGGTGATAGACTCCGATCATTCATTCCCACCCATGAACATCATCGTCGTCGACGAAAACGATACCGAGATCGGGGTGAAGGAACGTGATGCCGTCGATCGTGATAATGACATCTATCGCGTGTCATGCTTGTGGTTATTCAACAACCATGGCGAGATCCTCTTGGCCCAGCGAGCCTTCGATAAGCGGCATGACCCAGGCATGTGGGGACCGGCCGTCGCGGGAACGATCGAGGAGGGTGAGACCTACGAGAGCAATATCGTGAAAGAAACGGCGGAAGAGATAGGAGTTACGGGATTGTCCATCACCAAGGGTGGCAAGGTATTCCGCGACGGGAAGCGCCGCCATTTCACCCAACGCTTCTTCGCGATCACCGATTCGGATATTGCCGACTTCCAGCCTGATCCGAGGGAAGTGCATTCCATCCGCTGGTGGAAGCGTGAAGAGTTCGAAGATGCTTTACGGAAGCACCCGGAAGATTTCCTCCCTAGTCTGAAAAAGGAAGGGGCGCTGGACTCGGTTTGGAGGTGGTTCGAGCAGAAGCAAAGGGAGGATCGAAGTTACGAGCTTGAGGTATAGACGGAAACAAAAAACCACCTGCCTAGGCAGGTGGTTTTTCATCTCCCCTGAGCGGTCTTAATTACACCTGCGCGTCCAGCTATTGCAGCTCTTCGAGCAGCAGGCATTCGGATTGCCGAGGCTGCACGACTGTCCGGCGGTGAGGCACTGGTTCGTCGGTGGCGTGGGGGCAGGCGAAGGCGAGGGGTTATTCAAGCGACATTGCCACCCGAGAGGTGGGATGTAGTTGCAGCTGTAGCGCCATTGCGACGGATTGGTGATGTTGGGGTTGCAATCCGCGGATACACTGCATGCCTGGCCGGTCGTGTCTGTCGGGATATACGGAGTCGGCGTGGGGGTTGGGGTAGCCGTGGGCGTAGGGGTAGCCGTAGCGCTTGGAGTTGGAAGCGTCACTGATCCGGAATTGCTTTCCAGGTCGGGACATCCTGACTCCCTATAAGAAGCCTTGATCGCAACCGTTCCTGCCATGCTTGACGGTATGGTTTCCGGACCGAAGTCATAAACGGAGCTCGTCGCCGTTATCATTGAGGACGTCAGGACAGTTGATCCGGCCACAATATAGATCCTGCCGGATGCAGGAACACGGAAGCCCGAGTACGCCACGCTGCCACTGACCTGCCTCCCATTGATCTGGGTGGGTTGTATCGATAGTGCCAGCCGTCCTGTCTGACATGCGGCCGTCGGAGGCGGTGTTGGGGTGGGGGGAGGAGTCGGTGTTGCAGAAACCAAAGGAACCACATTGACTGTGAGGCTATCCGAAACCGATGCGGCCCCGTTTCCACTGAGAGTGATAGTGATTGTAAATTGCCCCGCAGGAGCAGTAGGAGGAATAGAGATCGGATACTGGATGGGTTGGAATGATCCGCCCTCCACCAGGTCACCGAGAGGATAGGACGAAACCTCCTTTACCGCACCCGTCGCCGAAAACGTTCCCACTACGCCATAGATCGTACAGGGAATGGAACTAGTATTCGTTATCGGGCGAGCTTGGAACCAGGCCCCTTGTCCGGCCGTTATCGAATTGGGACCACTGATCTTGATCGCTGCAAAGGAACACCCAGAAGTCACCTCGGAGAAGGAGAATGATCCTCCGCTCAGCAGGCGGGCCCCAAAAGTGTCACCGCTGAATCCTGCATAGGCAATGAAGGTGCCGAGCAGGCTGGCAACCACGGAGATCAAAATCGTCGTGGACTTTTTTATAAAGGGGATATGCATATGGGTTTATTAGCTTTCCCCTCATTATCCCATTCTTATCTCTTTTTGGTCAAATACCTTCTGGCGGCCTTTTAAAGTCTGTTCACAACGCTATACTTCCGCTCACATGCGCATCACCACCTGGAACGTCCATTTCGGCAAGAATGTTGAGGCGATCGTGCGGGCATTCCGTCGCAATCCCAATCTGTCCGGAAGCGACATCGTCCTACTGCAGGAAATCGAATCCCACCCCTGCGAGGGAGGCGGACGGGCGGAGAAGATCGCCGAACAGTTAGGGTACTACTGCGTATACGCCCCAGCGCGGACGAAGCGGAATGGAAGCCACGGGATCGCGGTACTCAGCCGATTCCCCATCGCATCCACTGAAATCATCGAGCTGCCATTTTTCGACTCCCCCGTGCGGCCACGGCGGCGCATAGCCCTGGTCGCGAAAGTCATCACGGCGGAGGGTCCGGTCCACGTGTGCAACGTGCACCTCGATGTGCGCATCAACGCGCGGCAACGCATCGAACAACTTCGTTCCTTGGTGGAGAGGATGAAGGCCGTGTCCCCCGATCCAGTCATCATCGCGGGCGACTTCAATACGTCGCCATTCCATTTCGCGTTTCGCCTGTTCCCCATCCTGCCCGTGAGCCAGCGGCGGCGCGTGGAACGCTACATGGTGCAAAGCGGTTTCTCGGGCATCCGGCGACTGCCTCTCACCTACCGTCCTGCCATCATCCCGATGAAGCTCGACCATATCTACGCCGCGGGTATCCAACTGGAGCGCAGCGGCGTGGAGAAGCGCGTGCGCGTGAGTGACCATCGTCCGATATGGGCGGATCTAGCGAAAGAATGATACGGTTCCCTACTAGAAGCGTCCCCGCAATGGCATAATGGCGTGATACCGTTCATTCGCCGATGCTGGAAATCCCAAGCCAAAATTCGACTTATGCCAATGCGGCCTACGAACTCCTCGTGGGCAGCTCAGGGGTCGGCTTGAAGATGGCAAAATTATTGGAGAGGTGGCGGCGATCGGTCATGTTGCCTCCCTCGCCAGCCGGGTCGGCAGGCCTGATGCAGGCCTACATGTCACGCATGGAGCCTGATGAAGGCGATCCCATCACGATACAGTTCGAGCGGGGCCTGGACCTGGTGCTCAGAACTCTGAAGCAAGTGAAGGAAGGTTGTGAGTGTCCCTGGGGACGGCCGGTCCTGCTCATCCTCGGTGGCGGCAAGACGGGCGTACGGGGGGCGGGGCAGGTGGTCGCCCTGCGGGAAGCGGGACTGGCGCAGGCCTTCGACGTAGTCGGCATATCCGTGGGGGCATTCATCGGTGCCTACTTCCTCTGCAATCTCAAGTCCGCCGCTTGGGGTACGACCCTTTTTTCCCAGGAAGCCAACGGGAAGGAATTCCACGACCGGGGAGGGACTCGGATGAATCTCGACTATCTCATCGGCATGATGCGCGAGGGCAGGAAGAAGATCGGCTATGAGACCATCCAACGGGGCCCGGCGGGATTCTTCGTCATCGTGACCAAGGCAGATGGAACCATGGCCCTAGTGGATATGAAACGCCAGTCCGGGGATGATTTCTTCGCATACATGAAGGCTTCCGCTTCGTTGCCGCTGGTGCATGGAAAAACCATCGTGAAGGGAGAGGAATTTTGGGATGGAGGGATAATCAACCCGCTACCGATCCAGGACGTCTTGCGCATCTTCGGTCGTGGCAACCGTCCCGTTCTGGTCCTGGCCAATGGCCCATACCAACCGCCGCACACCATCGGCGCGAATACCGCAGAGCAGGCGGCAGCGATGGCGTTCAGACTCGCCGGAAAGGGCATCCATGCATCCGCGGCCACCAGGATGGACCCCTATTCGGCGAGCCTGCAGTGGATCCGCAACCACCCGTCCTATCCCGTGGGTGTCATGTTCTCACCCCCCGACGGTCTCAGTATAGTCAGCAGGGATGCCAACCACTTACGATCCTCCGCCTACGCATCGCGCATCGACGCATTGATCCGCCTTCATCGTGCGGGCCTTTTCGGCTGAGGCACCGCCGATCAAACACTCCTCCGGCCCCATGGAAAAGCTTTGGTTTGCCATTCGCGTTTTGTCATTTATGATTCCCCGCGTGGTCCCCGTAGTTAAACGGATATAACGGTGGTTTCCTAAACTGCAATTCTGGGTTCGATTCCCGGCGGGGGCACCACGCAGCCGTCAGGCTGCCTACGGAAGCGCACAAAGATGGACGTCTCATGAAGGATCCCAGGCGTAACGGGAATCGAAGCCATGCGAGCGGCACTGCTGCGAGCGAGCATGGCCGGCTTTCGAACGAATGATCGAGCTGGTCGAGATCATGAGTGAGAAAGGATTCCCGGCGGGGGCACCAGCCTTCACTCTATGTGCTTCGGCTGGCAAGCCAAGCGAGTAGAAAGCGAAGTGCGTCCGACGAAGCCTTGGCGAAGTCGGACAAGAGATTGGAACGGCATCAAAAGCGGCCTTCGCTTCGCTTACGGAGGTTTTTCGGCTTGTACAACGCTAAAATCGCTTATGCCGGAAACAAAAATCGCACTATGGCAAGGAAAACCGCATTGCAAGGCCTAAAACGCTTGCAACGGACGTCTCCACTTCTATAATGCGGGCGTTTTACATTCTTTATCTTCATACGACATGACCAAGCAAGCACTCGTCGCCACCGCCTCCACGAAGGCCAAGGTGACCAAGGCCGCCGCTGACGCCGTCCTGAACGCCGTCCTCATGGCCATCCAAGCTGAGCTCAAGAAGGGCGGATCCGTGACCATCACGGGCTTCGGCACCTTCCGCGTTTCCAAGCGCGCTGCCCGGACGGGAGTCAACCCCCGCGATCCGAAGCAGAAGAGCAAGATCCCTGCCATGAAGCTTCCGGCTTTCAAGGCCGGCAAGTCCCTCAAGGACGCCGTCAGGTAGTCTTGACCCGATCCAAGCAGGTTCCTGTTTGATCACAAAACACCGCCCTAGGGCGGTGTTTTTGGT
>CAYOUH010000036.1:0-1367 GCA_964407085.1 uncultured Candidatus Peribacteria bacterium
CGGGGCTTGTTGTAGCCTGTGGCCGCCATTTCCGACTAATCCCCCTCCATGTCCTCCCTCGAACACAAGCGCCACTCCCTCGCCCACCTCCTCGCAGCCGCCGTCATGGACCTGTGGCCCGATACCAAACGTACTATCGGCCCCGCCATCGAGAACGGCTTCTACTTCGATTTCGAATTCTCCCAACCGGTCTCCGAGGAGGATTTCCCCGCGATCGAGGCCAAGATGCGCGAACTGCTACCGACCTGGACCGCGTTCGAACGGCATGAGCTGAGTCCCGAAGATGCCAAGAAAGAATACCCCGACAATCCGTATAAGCACGAGCTCATTGATGAGTTCAGCGGCGAGGGGCAAACCCTCACCTTCTACAAATCCGGAAACTACTGGGACCTGTGCCGCGGGGGACATGCCGAGAATATGGCCAAGGAAGTCGATCCGCGCGCCTTCAAGCTCGACAAGATCGCCGGTGCCTATTGGCGGGGCAACGAGAAGAACAAGATGCTCACCCGCATCTACGGCGTGGCGTTCGATACGAAGGAAGAGTTGAACGCATATAACGCGATGATGGAAGAAGCCAAGAAGCGCGACCACCGCAAGCTCGGACAACAGCTCGACCTGTTCTGCTTCTCTGACCTGGTAGGAAAAGGATTGCCTCTGTTCACCGCCCGCGGCACTGTCCTGCGTGAGATACTGAATAACTACTCCCAGGGACTGCGTGCCGAGAAAGGATGGAAGAGGGTCTGGACCCCCAACATCACGAAGAACGACCTGTACAAGACCTCCGGCCACTGGGACAAGTTCGGGGACGAATTGTTCCTCGTCAAATCCCAGGAAACGACCGACGAGCTGGTGATGAAGCCGATGAACTGCCCCCACCACCAGCAGATCTACGCCTCCCGCCCGCGCAGCTACCGCGACCTGCCGCTCAAATTCATGGAGACCACCATCGACTACCGCGACGAGAAGGCCGGGGAACTGATGGGCCTGTCGCGTGTCCGCTCCATCACCCAGGACGACAGCCACACCTTCTGCACGCCCGATCAGATCGAGGTCGTGTTCGATGAACTCATCCAGATCACGAAGACGTTCTACGAACGTGTGGGCATGAAGCTCCGCGCCCGGCTGTCCTTCCGCAATCCCGAGACGCCCGAGAAATACCTCGGGGAACCGGAACTGTGGGACAAGGCGCAGTCCATCATCCTGAAGATCGCACAGAAAAACGGACTGGATTACTTCGAGGCTCCCGGCGAAGCCGCTTTCTATGGCCCGAAGATCGACTTCATGGCGCGCGACGCCATCGGTCGCGAGCACCAGCTCGCCACCCCCCAGCTCGACTTCGTCCAGCCCAAACGCTTCGGCCTGACGTA
>CAYOUH010000036.1:1377-6138 GCA_964407085.1 uncultured Candidatus Peribacteria bacterium
GGATGGCAGTGAGCAAACGCCGGTCATGATCCACTTCGCGCTCATGGGATCGATCGAGCGCTTCCTCTCCGTCTACATCGAGCACACCGCCGGCGCGTTCCCGTTCTGGGTCGCCCCCGAGCAGGTCCGCATCCTCCCCGTCTCGGAGAAATTCATGGACTATGCCAAGGACGTGGAAATGAAACTCATCGCGAGCGGGATCCGTGTGGAGGTGGATGAATCGAATGAATCGCTCGGCAAGAAGATCCGCAACGCGGAACTCTACAAGGTCCCCCATATCCTCGTCGTTGGCGAAAAGGAAGTTGCCGAAAACTCCGTCACGCTACGCGATTTCGCCACCAAGGAGCAGAAGGCGTATGGGATGGAGGAATACCTCTCCTTCTGTTCGGGTCTCCGTTAGAGGAGCATGGACTTCACCCCTGCTTCACCTTGGCAGCTTGGGCAGCCGCTTCGTCGTTAATCCTTGCGGCCTCTTCGTTCCCGATCCTGATGATCGCTTCGGCAGCGGCCTCATCGGCCTTCCTTCCGGTTTCTGCCGCCTTGCGCTTCTCCTCATCTATTTTGGCTTGGGCAGTATCGTCCATAGGATGAAGGATTAGGAAATGAGGACATCATTGTAGGACAAGAAAACGTCCGAGCAAAGACCTAGACAGGGCTGGTTGATTTATGTCGCGAAATCGTCTACTATCCGAAGCTCTAGTACGAGTCGGAACCGAAGCCACCCTTCGTTAACGCCTAGTCTAGATGCCGACCTTCTCCACTACAACCCGGCAGGACATCGAGAGAAACGCGGACATGCCCATGACCTTTTTCCCGTGGCGCAAGAAGAGGTAGCGACAGCGACAGGAATTCCCGCTTTATTTCTTTTCCCATTACCCTCATGGCCAAATCCCAAACGTCTCCCGTAACCAAGGAAAAGGACGAAAGCATCGTAGAAAAGCTGGAACAATGGCTCCCCTCATTCGCCACTCCGGAAGCCAAAGAAATAGCTAACAAGGTCGTGAAAGAAGGCCGCGACCTGAAAGACGCAGCGCTGGAAAAGATCGACAACCTCGAAACGAAAGACCTGATGCAAGCCCTCTCCACGGCCGCCAAGGTGATAGGAGTGGCAACCACCGCCGCAGTGGTATGGAAGTTCTTCCAGCACAAGAAATCGGAAGAGAAGTAGGATACGGTCTTGCTCACTTCCCTTTATTTCCTTTTACATCCCTCTAACTCCTTAAACCTATGGGTATCATTCTCTGGATCATCTTCGGTGGCCTCGTCGGCTGGATCGCCTCCATGTTCGCCGGGACCGACGCCCGTCAGGGCATGCTGCTCAATATCGTCGTCGGCATCGTCGGTGCGGTCGTGGGCGGCTGGGTCATGAGCTTCTTCGGCTACGGGGGAGTGAACGGCTTCAACCTCTACAGCTTCGTCGTCGCGCTGATCGGCGCCGTCGTACTGCTGTTCCTCGTCAAGAGCTTCAGCAGGGGATAGGCCTCACAGCTAACCTGCACGAAAAAGCCCCCGCCTCGGCGGGGGCTTTTTGAAATCCTCGTATATGCATTATCTGCAAAAAAGAGTGGGCATGATAGAATAGTCAGAAGCTCACACCCATGTCGAGAATGGAATCTGTCGCCACACAACAGGAGCAGCTCGTAGAAACCATGAGGGAAAGGGTGAACCGTGACACCCTCACCGTCCTGACGGCAATCACTGACATTACGGAAAGGCAGGCACGGACAAAGGCAGTGCAAAGTGCCATCGCCAGGATTGGCATGAGTGCCGAACCAAATAACATGGGAGCATTGGTAAAAGAAGTAAGCGAAGGTAGGCAAGGCCTCCTGTGGTGCGCCTACTTTTTGATGCACTGCTGGAAAGAAGCTGGAGTCACGATACCGAAGGGCCTCTATGACACCCTGCACACCAAACCCTTCCGCCAGACCCTAGAAGCATTCAGGCAATCAGGACTCGTAGAATTAAAGCGACCGGACTACAGCCCCCAACCGGGCGATATCGCGGTTTTCGCACCAAGCGAACTCGACGACCCCACACCTCTGGCAGGACACGTTTCCATGGTCTTGTACCCCTATAAAGACCGTGAAGGAAAACGTGACGGCATCTACCTCTTGGAGCCGAATGTCAGGGGAACGGATGTGCGCCTGGGTATTCCATCAGACCGGACGGGAATCGAAACCAGAGCCATGTCGGAAAGGGATCTTCAGCTGAGGCGCCTATATGCATTCGCCGTACCCCGCCTGTAAGTCTTCCCCTTGCCCTTCCCTGTAGCCTCCGCAATAATCGGCAGCGTATTTCCCGTTCCTCCTTCCACCCATGACCGCATCCATCCGCGACTTCGCCTCCCTCGTAGGTACTACCGTCACCATCCGCGGCTGGGCGCATAACGTCCGCTCGAGCGGCAAGATTGCCTTCCTGCAGATCCGCGACGGATCGGGATTCACCCAGGCCATCGTGGACCAAGGCAATGCGACCCCGGAGACCTGGGAAGCCGCGCAGCAGGTCACGCTCGAAACGTCCCTGATCCTCACGGGCACCGTCGCCAAGCACCCCAAGAAGGAGGAATACGAGCTCCACGTGACGGGCATCGAGCTCGTCCAGGTGGCTCCCGAGTACCCGATCGGCAAGAAGGAGCACGGTCCCGACTTCCTCCTCGACAATCGCCACTTGTGGCTGCGCGCGCCCAGCCAGTGGGCCATCCAGCGCATCCGCAACGCCATCATCGACGCGCACTACTCGTTCTTCGCCTCCGAAGGATTCATCAAGATCGACTCGCCCATCCTGACCCCGAACGCCTGCGAGGGCACGACGGAGCTGTTCGAGATCGACTACTTCGACGAGGGGAAGGGCTATCTCTCCCAGTCCGGGCAGCTGTACCTGGAGGCCGCGATCTTCTCGGTCGGGAAATGCTTCGACTTCGGTCCCGTCTTCCGCGCGGAGAAGTCGAAGACTCGTCGGCACCTCACCGAATTCTGGATGATGGACGCGGAGGCCGCCTTCGTGGAGCACGACGAGAACCTGGCCATCCAGGAACGCCTCGTGAAGCACATCGTGAAGACGGTGCTGTCCGACTGCAAACAAGAACTCGCCATCCTCGAGCGCGATACCGCACCGCTGGAGAAGGTCGCGAACGAACCGTTCATCCGCAAGACGCATGCCGAGGTCGTGGCAGAGCTGCAGGGGATGGGATCGGATATCAAAGAAAACGATGACCTGGGCGCCGACGACGAGACCATGCTCATGACCAAATACCAGGTCCCGATGTTCGTGGAGAAGTATCCCGCCGAGGTGAAAGCCTTCTACATGAAGCGTGACCCCGAGAATCCGAAGGTGTGCCTGAACGCCGACCTCCTCGCACCCGAGGGCTACGGCGAAGTCATTGGTGGATCACAACGCGAGGACAACTACGACGTGCTTCTGGGCCGCATCAAGGACCACAACCTCCCGGTCGAGTTCTTCGACTGGTACCTCGACCTGCGCAAATACGGCTCCGTGCCGCACTCGGGATTTGGCCTGGGCCTGGAACGCGTGGTCACGTGGCTCTGCGGCATCCACCATCTGCGCGAATCCATTCCCTTCCCGAGGATGATCAACCGGATCACGCCCTAACCCATCCCGTCATTGCGAGGAGTTAAGCGCCGAAGTAATCCCCTTAACGCAGCCGTCTTTGGATTGCCTTTTTCACAGGACGAAATATACTGCCCGGGCACCACGGTTCTCCGGACAATACAAGTGTCCGGACAGCTCCCGCGGAGGGATCGCATCGTGGCCGAGTGCGCTCGCTTGGAAAGCGAGTATACGCCAAAAGCGTATCGGGAGTTCGAATCTCCCTCCCTCCGCCAGTTCATCTTTTGGCACTCAATATCCACAAAATGACATTTCTGACTAAGGAAATGGAGTTGGGAATGAGATGGAACGAATTCTCTCGGTGGAGAGGCTTTTTCCGATCTTACCTTACCAAGACTCAAGAATTCGTAACTTTGGAGAATAAAGAGGCCGCTCGATGGATAGAAAAACTTCACGTCGAAGATACCCCAAATCAAGAGTACGAATTTTATTCCGAGAAGGAATTTAGGGAATCATGGAAAGATGCAATGGAGGAGTCTATCAGTGAAGAATTGACTGAACATACAGAGATAATCTTCAGATCCTTTTTACTGATCCTATTTGCCAATTTTGAAGAAAGCCTCAATCACCTTTGCGATGGCTATCAAAGATACCTTAATCTCAAGCTAGGCCTTAAGGACATCAAGGGTACAGGGATTCAAAGGAGCACCGCATACCTTGAAAAAGTAGCAGACTTCAAGTTACCCGGAAAAAGCCTATGGGATAGCGTTCTAGATATTCAAAAAGTTAGGAATTGCATAGTGCATTCTGCTGGAGAAACTGATGATAAACATTTAATGGCCTATATCCAAAATAACAACATTGCAGGCTTTTCTCTGCAATACGAGCATGAGACCCAAGGTCTTATAACTAAACATATCCGCATCCGGACAACTTACGATTATTGCGAAAGAGCATTGCAACAAATGGAAGATTACTCGAACGAGCTATACGAGCTAAATCACAATAAGAAGACTGACTTATGAATCTTTCATTTGTCACTTGCCACGACATCCACGGCCAACCCCACGAGGTGCCGGTTTCGGCGTTGTCCTTTCGGCCAGCCACGTACGGCATCATAGTCCGCGATGGGCATATCCTGGTACACCGCATGGGGGAGAAGTACGACCTGCCCGGCGGGGGCATGGAGGTCCA
>CAYOUH010000036.1:6148-8341 GCA_964407085.1 uncultured Candidatus Peribacteria bacterium
TCCACACCCCCGCCCTGGCTGTGCTGCTGATCCGCCGGGCCGATACCGGCGTGGATTTCTGGCAGTCGGTGACCGGCAGCAAGGACCACCCCGATGAGGACTGGCGCGACACCGCACTGCGCGAAGTGCGGGAAGAAACGGGACTCGAAGTAAGACCCATTGACCTGGTCCATGCCGATAGCTCATTGTTCTACCTACCCGGTATCGACCACCCGGTGAACAGCATCGGGCACTTCTACCACTGTGAGGTCATGAGTGGGGAAGTGACAAATGAAGGCCAGGACGGCTGGGAACGCGGAGTATACGAAGGAACGGCGTGGATCCCGCTCTCCGAAGCCGTCACGCTTAGGTTCAACCATCCCATGGCCGTGCCGGCCCTGCACAAGCTCCTCGCCCGCCTGGCGTGAAAAGGGGAGACAAGCAGGAGGCGACGCGCTATGATCCGCGCACTTTTATATACTCCTATTCTGAGGAGTGGAACGACGAAGGATCCCTTCGTTGCCAAAGCGGAGGGGATCCTTCGCTACCGCTCAGGAATGGGAATCATCAAGCCTCCTATGCTCGGCTCCCACAAGAACTTCAAGCATCTCCCGACGATCACTGGCCTCTTCGTCGCGGTGCTCATCATCTCGAATATCGCCTCGACGAAGCTCTCGTCCTTGTGGGGCCTGACGCTCGATGCGGGGACGGTCCTGTTCCCATTGCGCTACATCGTCAGCGACGTCCTGGCGGAGGTGTACGGCTTCGCCCGCGCCAGGCGCGTCATCTGGACGGGATTTGCCGGGATAGCGCTGGCCTCCCTCACGTTCTACCTCGTGCAGCTCCTGCCCGCCGCCGCCGATTGGCCGAACCAGGGTGCATATGAGGCGATCCTGGGACTCGTCCCACGCATCGTAGCCGGTAGCCTAGCAGGCTACTTCTGTGGCGAATTCGCGAACTCGTACGTTCTCGCGAAAATGAAGGTGGCCACCAAGGGCAAGTGGCTCTGGAGCCGAACGATCGGATCAACGCTCATCGGGGAACTGGTCGACACGCTCGTCTTCTCGCTCATCGCCTTCTACGGCAGCGTTCCCGCCTCGGTCTTCGTCGCGCTCGTGATCTCGAACTACGTCTTCAAGACCGCCGTGGAGGTGGTCTTCACGCCCGTCACCTACGCTCTGACGAAATGGCTGAAGAAGGCCGAGGGTGAGGATTACTACGACAAGGATACGGGCTTCAATCCTTTCAAGGTAGCCTAGCCCCTCTTCGTCCTAAGTCCTTCAGTTCCTCGGGACTGGGAAACATGCTACAATCCCCGCGCTCTTTCCCCATGTCCACCAAGCTCCCCGTCCTCCAAGAACCGGTTACCGCCCCAGCGGAGAAAGTCCCACCGCTCCCCAGTATCTTGGAGGAGGTGAGGCTCTTGGAATTCCTGACGGAACGGGGCCACAAGCCCTATCGCGCCGGACAGATCCACCAGGCGATCTTTCAGAATTTGGTGAAGGACTTTGACGGCATCACGACACTCCCCGAGGACCTGCGCGAGGAACTGAAGGCGAATTTCCGCTTCTTCTCCCTCGCGGAATGGAAAACGCAGAAATCGACCGTGGATGCCACCACGAAGGCGCTCTTCAAGACGCATGATGGCCGCTTCATCGAGTCCGTCCTCATGCGGCACTTGTCGGGAAGGAATACCGTCTGCGTCTCGTCGCAGGTCGGTTGCCCCCTGGCGTGCACGTTCTGTGCCACGGGCAAGCTCGGATTCCACCGCAACCTCGAATCCCACGAGATCGTCGACCAGATCCTGTTCTTCGAGCGCCTCCTTGCTCCCGAGGGCCAGGAAGTGCGCAACGTCGTCTTCATGGGCATGGGCGAACCGATGCTCAACTACGTGAACGTGATCGGCGCGATCAAGATGCTCAACGATCCCAAGAAGCTCGCCAAGGGCGCGCGCCACATCACCATCTCCACCTCCGGCCTGATCCCCGGCATCGACAAGCTCGCGGAGGAAGGTATCCAGGTCACGCTCGCCATCTCGCTCCACGCCCCCAACGACACTCTGCGCAGCGAACTCATGCCCATCAATCGCCGCTACCATCTCGTCGACCTCATGAAGTCCCTGGATAACTACGTGGAGAAGACGAACAAGCGCATCTTCTACGAATACGTGATGCTCAGGAACGTGAACGACAAGGACGAACACGCCCATGAGCT
>CAYOUH010000037.1:0-8209 GCA_964407085.1 uncultured Candidatus Peribacteria bacterium
GTACGGTGAGGGTCGGCACGTGATCCACTTCCCACCGTGCAGGCATCAGTCATACATGAAAATGATCCAAAATTCCTACTTTCGAAAAATTGGCCCAGCCGGTCTGGTAAGCCTAATGGGCCTGGCGGCGGCCTGGATCTCGATCGCGATGCTGCTTGCTGGGAAACCTTGGCATGCCATTATCTGCACAGGGATCGCATTCCTGTTCGACTGCCTGGACGGATACGTCGCACGCGCCACGGAAACGGAGAGCGGGTTCGGTCGCGAATTGGACGGTTTTTGCGACCTTGTTACCTATTCGATCTTCAGCGCCCTGCTTTGCGGCATCTATATCTTCCCGGGCTTGTGGGGTTGGGTCATCGGTTGGCTGGCTCTTGCCGGAGGGGTCTTGCGGTTGGCCCGCTTCAACGAGGAAGGCTTCCATAGCCAGGATGGGGTCGTGTATTATGAAGGATTGGTAGTGTGCCAGCTGACTCTGGCAGCTATCCTCCTGTTCATACTGAAGGACACTTCCTTCACACTCTGGAGACCCCTTTCATTCGTGGCCCTGGCCCTCTTGGCCGTCCTTCAGATGTCGCGGATCAGGGTGCGCAAGACCGGGATCTTGAAGTACTGGATTCCCGTTGCCCTGGGGATCATGTGCATTTCCCTCTTCAAGATATGGAACATGTAATGTATACCCGGGTCCTTCCGAAGGGCATGCAGCAGGATGTTCTCGTAAGGGTCTTTGAGACCTGCTCCCACGAGCCCAATCTGTCGTACAGGAAATGGAGCGAGATCGACCAGTGGTACCGGAACGGCAACATCCTGTTCGCGCTATGCGGGGATGAACCCGTGGGGTGGTTGGTCGGCATCCTCCATGGTACGGCGATCGAACTCGCGGCCGGATACATTGCGGAAGGGTGGCGTTCCAAAGGAATCTTCCAAGCCTTGGTGAGGACATCCCTGGACGAATACGACGGTTCTGCAGTCGTGGCTACGTTCAACGTAAGGTTGGCGGAACTCTTGATGGAGAGGTTCCGTTTCGAGCGATGCAGCCTTTGGTCCCTGTGTCGCCTGACGCGTGGGAGGTTCATCTGGTCGCGTCTCCATCCGAAGCGCATCTTCGCCATCGGGAAGCACCTCGAGGAAAGGAAGCCAATTTATCTCGTCCGCCATCCCTGATATGGCAGATCTCTTGGGCTTCGGAACCGGAGCATGCTTTCTGACCCTCCTATTCCTGATCGAGCGGGTGTCGGGGGTGTTCAGGTTCCCGAACGAAATTTGGCGCAAAACGGCCCATATCCTGGCGGTAGCCTACGCTACGGTATTGGTTTATTACTTCAGTGACACGGTCTTCTACGTGCTGGCACTAGTGTTCCAATCGTTCATTCTCCTCTCGTATAAGTACCAATGGCTCAAGAGCGTTCACGGAGTGGAACGGCGAACGTACGGAGAGGTCCTCCTGCCGGTGGGTGTCGTCCTGTGCAGGATGTTCCTCGGAGATGGCCCCGAATTCCTGGCGGGAATACTGGTCCTGGGCATCAGTGATCCCTTGGCGGGCATCGTGGGCCACTGGTATGACAAGAAGGGGAAGAGTGTGGTAGGCTCTTCGGCCTTTTTCATTTCTGCACTGGTCATATTCGTGATCGGTCCTGTGGCCATGTCCATACCCCTGGCCCTAGTCGCGGCCTTGTTCATCACGCTGGTAGAGCGCTTCTCGGGACGTGGCTTCGATAATCTCACCATCCCCCTCACCGTGATCGCGTATGCGAACCTGGGCCTATTCCCATAGTCCGCATGGCGTATTCGAAGGTCAGGTGGATCAGGACCCCTGCGATCGCGAGCTGGAGGGTGTCCGCTTCAGATAGGCCGAAAAAGAAAAAGAGGCTCAGGCTAGAGAGGACCACCCCGTCGCAAAGGTCCGCTATCCTTTGCGCCACGCTCCCGCATTGCCCTTCCGGGATTCCCATACGCCGCTTCACGAAGCTGTTTCCCATCTCACCGAGCGTATAAAATAGGCCCGACACGAGTCCCAGGCTGATCGGGCTGTTCATGATGAGCGGATGAATCCAGCTGGGAGAACCGAACGATAGAAGTATCGAGAAGCAAACGCCCCCACCGATGTAAACCAATGCTCCTTTGACTGTTTTGTTTTTTCCGAATACCCGTTGCCCCCCCAGGGAGGCGTAGCAATCCAACGGGAGGTTTAGAAAAGCCAGCCAGCGGAATTTCAAGACCAGCACCAGGAGTGCTCCGGAGAGCGTGAGGGGAGCGCAGAGGGAAAGGATCTGGATGGTTGGCACGGTATAACTACTGAGGGATAGGCTCTGCTATCTGGAGCGTGCAGCAGTGTATTCGCTGCATTCCGAGCACTTCAGGGCAGGACGAGGCACACAAATACAGTGCGCTACTGCCACTGGCGACGGTATCCTAATGATGAAAATGAGAGAGGGAAGTGGATATGCTGGTCGGCACTAAAGGAAGTTTTCTACACGATCCTCATGTTCATAATTGAGCCTTCATAGTCCAAACAGATCAATTAGATACGATATTGGCATAAATACCCAACGAATGGCTCGAAAAAAGTCGGGAATAGCAATCACGATTGATATAAGTATGAGGGCAGAACCAGTAATAATCTCCTTAGTACTGCGATCTTTCTTTTGACTAAAACAACGTGGTAACAAATAGAGAAAGCCTATAATAAGAGCGATCCCAGCCAGAGGTTGGGCAATATGAATATAAATTATTCTAGCTTCACTATAATAGGGATCGCCGCACGAGCTGCAGGGGGGGCAAAATATAACAAGAATATATAATAATAAGATAATCAGAACGATCACGAGACTACGTAGGTAATTCATAATAGAAAGATGAATGATGCAAAGATGAACCTACTCTTTTAACTCCTGGCTAATCTTTTTCCACACAGAAGTTTTCTCATGTAAGCGAATATGTGATGTCACCAAATTGCCGCCAGCCTCTTTTGTAACATCAAGATTCTTAGTTGCTGCCCGACTGACCTTCGATGCCCAGCCATATTCGTCAACGGCATTGCATTGATGTCCTCCAGTTTCACAGGCTCCTCGATTGTCATAGATTGGAGGGCATTTTCCTGCAGCTTCAGAACAAGCATCATTACTACGCACAAATCCCTTCCCGCTGATATTATAACCGGCTCCGACTTGAACAATGTCTTTTCTAGAAAATGCGTTGATCCACTGACCGATATTGTCTTTCTTTGGTGTATAGTCGCCTCTTACGGGCAATCCTAGTGTGATAAGAACATCCACTTTTCTTGATAATAAATTTGTGGCTTCGATTGCCACGTTCCCACCATGACTATGTGTGACTATGTTTAATTTCTCACCCTCAGCAAATGAATGACCGTTTACCATAGCTACTAACTGGCCTGCAGCTATAGAACGTGCTTCCGCATTATTTTCACCAGACCATCTTAAATTCATGACCGACTCACCAAAAGTAGCGCCTATTTGATTCTGAAAATTAATAGTCTCAGAATTTTGAAGTGAGCCTTGGCCCCAAGTTCCGTGTATATAGATGGTTAACAATCCGTCCGCGTCCACCCCGTTGATCGGATTGTTCTTAACATACCCATACCCATTCAACTCCCCACTCTTCATGAGTGTCACAGGGTCCTGCTGGATCGGATCCCACCCCATCCACCTGCCGATATCCGCATCGTAGTAGCGTGCGCCGAAGTAGGTCAGTCCTGATTCTCCGTCGAGTTCCTTGCCCGTGAACTTCTTCTTGTTCTCGTAGGTTCCGGTTTTGGTATTGACTCGCACAGCACCGTAGGGATGGTAGTCGAGGGTCTGCAGTAAGTTGCCATTCCCATCCGTCTCGATGCTGGAGCCTGTCAGGTGGTCCGTGTGATGGAAGGCCTTCGTCATAAGTGTCCCGGCCGCGTCGTACTCCAGGCTAATCGCCTGCCCGCCGCCGAGGGGGACATTGATGCGTGCAACGGCCACAGTTGTCAGCTTCCCGGCCGCGTTGCCCGTCCCCTCCATTTCGTAGTCCCCGAAATACAGGCTCACCTTGTTCCCGTTCTTGTCCCACTTCTTCACGCGGTTCCATCCATGGTCGTATTGGTAGACGATGTCCGCCGCCGTTCCCTTCTTGCTCCCCACCATGCGGTCGCGGTAATCGTAGGTGTAGGTATTCGCCACGCCCGCGACGCTGCTCGATACCAGGTTCCCATTCTTATCGTAGGCGTAGGTGCGATTCGTCGACACCTTCGTGACCGCTTGCGGGTTAGCGTTTCCCGTCTTCTCGTATAGGTAGGTGCCGAGTCCGGAGGACAGCATGTTTCCCGTCGGGGAGTACGTGAAATTCTGGACCGAGACAGGAGTGGGGACAGGGGAGGTTGATGGGGTAGGTGTCGGGGCGGAACCGATGGCCGTCGTGTCGGTAGATGCGTTGTTTGCCAGGTTCGTATCCGTGCCACCGTCCCAGTACCCTGCCTCCGCCGTATTACTGATGGTTCCGGTTTGATCCGATCTGACCTGGGCGCTGACGTTCACCGTTACACTCTCTCCTGCAGGCAGGGTCATTTCGGCATAGGCCTCCGCCGTTCCGCTTCCCTCGATATAGGAGCAGGCCGCGCAGGATATGACCGTGGTAGCGGGATTGTAATGTGATGGCAGGACGTCGTAGACATAGGCGTATTCGACCTGGGTAGAGCCGTAATTCGTGACGGTGAGGGAATAGGTATTCCAATCCCCTGGGGAAATCGTGCTGCGGCCATCGGTTTTCATCACGCCGATATCCACCGTCCCCGTCGCAGCGGCGAGGCTGGGTACGCTCTTGGGCAGTGATTGCGTGGCCGTTTTCGATCGGAGAACCGAAGCACGGGAATCCCCGTTGGCCGTGTCGGGCTTTCCTGATTGCGTGATGGAGGATTCGGGAGAAGGAGTCGACGAGAGGACTGAAGCCGAGGTCGTGCCGTTTGTGACAGAGCCGTAGGACGCACTGATTAGCCGATCCAGGTCATCGTAGGCATAGTCCACCGTGCGCTTGGCATCCGTGTCCGCTGTCTCAATGACTCTCGTGATATTGCCTCCGGCATCATAGGTGTAGGATAGATTCTGGTACTGTGTCGAGCCCTTCGTGGTGGCCTTCCCGGTCAAACGGTACAACTTCGTGATGTCATAGGTATTGACCGTGCTTGTCCCATTCCCGAAATCAATGCGCGTCACTGCGCCCATCGGCGCGTAGTCGACGTTGGTCACGAGCGTGTTGCCGCCCTCCGTCACGGTGGTCGGCAGATAGGCGTTGTTGTACACCATGGCCACCGTCTTTCCGTTGGGATAGGTTACCATCTTCGGATTCCCTAGCAGGTCATACGTTGTGGTTTGGGTCCGGGCTACGCCATCCACCGTCCATGTCGTCCCGATGGTCCTTCCGAGGAGATCGTAGGCATAGGCCGTGGTGATTCCCTGTGAAACCACGTTCGAGAGGCGCCCCTTACCGTACGTTCCTGTATCGTAGGTGTTGGTTACTTCCACGCCTGCCTGACCGGCGAAGTCCTCCGTTTTCAGTCGGTTCAGCGCGTCGTAGGTGTAAGTGATGACCTGGCCTTTGGGATCGGTCTTGGAAAGAATGTTGTCGTTAGCATCGTAGCTGTACGTCCAGATCCCGTAGCTCGCGGTACTCTGTCCTGGGGTGTGCAGCATGCTCTGGCTGAGGAGTCGGCCCAAGCTGTCGTACGCGTAGTCCCGGATGGTGTTCTCCGCGTCCGTGATCTTCGTCAGACGCTTCAGGAGGTCATACGTATAGGTCGTCGTATATGTTGCCGCCCCATTCACCTCCTCGACTTTCACCGTGTTTCCGCGGGCATCTGTGTACGAGGATTTCTTGTGCCCGTTGGCGTCGGTCACCTCCTGTTTCCAGGGCGTATAAGTTGTTGTTATGGTGCCGACGGCATTCGAGAGCATGGTCACGCGACCGGCGGCGTCGTAGGCGAATTGGTTGCCCCTGTCCGCCGCTCCGGGCGCAACGTAGGACCCCCCCGTTTGATACACGGGCAGCATTTCCTTGAGCAATCGGAAATTCGCATCGTACGTCCGTGACACGACACGGTACTGATTGCTTCCCTCGGCCGTGGAACGGGTCTGGAGGGGATTCCCGAAGGCATCGGAGTAGGCAATCTCCTCAATCCCGGGATCATTGGTGCTGCCATTGAACTTCTTGGCCGTGACGCGCAGCGGGAGAGTGGCATCCACGTACGCAACGGTCTGTGTCGTATTCCATGAGGCTGGGGATGATGGGTCACTCACTTCGACCGTCGTGATCCTCCCCAGCCCGTCGTAGGTATTCCTGGTCTTGGCACCGTTCGGATCGGTTGTTTCCTTGGCTTGGCCCGTAGCGAGGTCGACGGTACTGGAAACCACGTGACCCAGCGCGTTCGTCACTGTGGCCGGGTAAAGATTGTTCGTGTCGTAAATGAGGGTCGTCGTGTTGCCTTTCCAGTCGGTTGTAGCCGTTGGTAGCCCGTACGCGGTATAGGCTGTCGTTGCGGCGTAATACCCCGTTCCGATGAGCAACTTCTCGCTCTTTGTCGCATTTCCCTTGCCCACCTGGCACAAACTGAGCCCATCGTAATAGCTCCGGCTCTCGGCCTGCAGCACGTTCGATCCATCGAAAATGGAGACCACGCACGGGGCACCTCTTACCGCACTGCCACCAGTGGCAGCATAGGTCGTATTCGTTACAACGATGCCATCCGCCACGTCTGTAAACGTTCCATCATCATTCCCTACGACCTCCCCCCAGTCCTTTACCTGCGTCGGGTTGCCCAATGCGTCGTAGCTCGTGCTACTGGCGGTGTCCCTGTGGGTAGTGCCGCCATCGTACGTTTGGGTGAGGCTACTGGATGGGAAAACGAACGAGCGCCCATTCCCTAGATCCGTACGGTCCCACTTGGTGATTCCCACGGCGAATCTTTTTCCTACGCTATCCTGCAATTCGGTCCGGTAGGTTCTGCCGATCTTGCTGGCATGGTCCTGATACTCCCCTTGCCCGCCATCGGAGGCGTCTCCCTGGTGGTAGAACGCAATGCTCCTGTCACCATCGGCTTCCGTTCTCGTAACCTGGGCGAATCCTGCGAAGCGGCGATCCGTGGTGGATCCGAAATACGATCTGCCACCCGCGTACGTTAGCGTACTCGCCGTAGTGAGCCCCATACCGTTGTCGGAGGAGATGGTACGGAGGGTGCGGATCACCGTGGACAAAGTGGGATTCAGCCGATTGTTCGAAGCATCACGATACGTTGCGCTGGACTGGTACGCGAACTGGTATCCTCCCCCGCCCGGCAAGGAGACGGATAATGCCGTATCGGTGGGGGATCGGGTTCCGCGCAGTGTCCAGTTCCTCGGGTAGTAGACGCCGGCGGACTCCGTGAAGCCGGTACTGACGATGTCATCCGTCCCGTCCGCATCCATGTCGAAGAACATGACCGCGCTCGAGGACGTCGTGGGATAGCCGGACTGCACGTCCCCATTCTGGTCCGTGTAGGAATAGAGGCTGACCGTCATGCTGGCGTCATTCTGTATCCAGCCGCTTCCCGTGTTGAGTAAGACAGCCTTGTCATTGCGGCTCACTCCGTTGCCCATGTTCACCGTCCATAATCGGACCCAATCCGTCATGCCGTCCCCATTGGCGTCCATAGCTCGCCAGTCGCTGTTTGTGGTGAGGTACCCAGTTTGTGCCGCCCCGTTTTGATCCAAGTAGGAATATGTCGGGTGGGTGATCGCCGGATTTTGGGTCCACCCCCGACCGTTGTTGATGAGGACCCAGAAGGAAGGATTGTCGATCCCGCCTTGTTGTGAATTGATGGCGAATAGGAAATCGATGAGTCCGTCCCCATTCACATCCGCCGACTGCACCGGACCTCCTAGGGTCAGAGGGGTGGTGATCGAGTTCCCGCTCGACTGGAACGTTACCCACGGTACCGCCACCGTACTGTCCCATACTAACTTCCGATCACGGTTATACAGCACGGCGAAACGCGGATAGTCCACGCCGCCCACTTGCGCGTTGGAGGCATACAGGTAATCCGTTAATCCATCTCCATTGAGATCCGCGAAGAGGTGGGCAGGGGTACCCGATCCCGATTGGACGTAGAGAGGCTGTTGGTCACCGTTCGGATCGGTGAACGTGGGGATACTGGTAGTTACGCTCATGTCCTGAGCCCAGCCATTCCCCG
>CAYOUH010000038.1:0-8108 GCA_964407085.1 uncultured Candidatus Peribacteria bacterium
GTATGCTGGGGCCAAGTCCCCAGTAGACATGGCTAAGCTCCCTAAAAATGAGTAAACCGATAAATTGAAATTGATATGTAAAATGCAGGCAGAATCCAAGGTCCTTGCTCCTTTGAAGTACGGAAGAAGGTTGCAAGGGAAATATGAGATACCCAAATGAGTAACTAGGGGTACTATTAAATATTCCCGAGACTTTTCCCCTTCCAGAGCTATACTCCGTGCATGGATTTCCTCCTCGGACCCCTGCTTACCATCGTCGGCCTGGCTCTGTTCGAGACCGTAAGCAGTATCGATAACGCGGTCATCAACGCCGAAGTCCTGAGCACCATGGGTGCAAAGGCGCGCCGCTGGTTCCTGGTGTGGGGCATCATCTTCGCCGTGTTCGTCGTACGCGGCGTCCTGCCCTGGCTCATCGTGTGGCTGGCCACTCCCGGGCTCGGTCCCTGGGAAGCCGTGACGGCGACATTCTCCAACGATCCAAAGGTCATCGAGGCCATCGAACTCGCTGCGCCCATCCTGCTGGCGGGCGGCGGCACGTTCCTTATCTTTCTCTTCTTCCACTGGCTATTCCTGGAGAACAAGAACTTCGGCCTGCCGGGGGAGCGCTTCGTCCTCGAACAGGGCGTGTGGTTCTATGCGGTGGTCTCCATCTTCCTCGCGACGCTCGTATGGTTCGCTATCGATATCAACCCCTTCATGGCCTTTGGCGCGGTAGTCGGTTCCACGGCGTTCTTCATCACGCATGGGTTCAAGGAGAATGCCGAGAAGAACGAAAAGAAGCTCATGCAGGGCGGCATGTCGGACCTCTCCAAGATCTTCTACCTCGAGGTCATCGACACCACGTTCTCCATCGATGGCGTACTCGGTGCCTTCGCCTTCACGCTCTCCGTCCCGCTCATCCTCCTGGGCAACGGCCTGGGCGCCTTCGTCGTACGCGAACTGACCATCAAGGGTATCGAGCGCATCAAGAAATACCGCTATCTGAAAAACGGCGCCATGTATTCGGTCCTTGTTCTGGGAAGCGTGATGCTCTGTGATGCCTTCGGTCTGCACATTCCCCAGTGGGTGTCGCCGGTCTCTACCATCCTCGTCATCGGATTCTTCTTCCTGAAGTCGAGGAGGGAAGTCGCGAAAGTGATAGTCTAGATACTAAGGAATGGGTGTGCGTTCATTGCATCCATCCAAACTTGACCGATGGTTTTGGTCGTGCTGAGATCCCCGTAGCTGATGGTTATTTCTTTGGTCAAATCTGCGACGTGGGTTGTTATCATTGTGCGGAGAACATCTTTGTCGGGCGGAGGCTGCTGTTGCTTCCTCCATGCGAGGTAGTCACCCAAGAAAGCTATGATTTCCCTTGGATTATCCAATGTTTCGATCGCCGCGAAGAAGGCACGTTCGCCAAATGGGTCTTCGACATCGGCGTCGGCCCTGTTCGCTTGGAAGTATGCGAAGTCTCGGGGTTGGTGAGTTTCCATGGAAAGTGCGAAGGGAGATCAAGGGCATGGAAATTATACCAAAACCTCCATCTAAGGTAGAAGGACGGCTTCACTGAAAGCCTTCATGTCGGGCAAGAAAACCGCTATTACGCTTGATATTGAGCCGCTTTTTCGTATAATCCACCCGTTTGCGCGTTAGCGCATGAAACCGACCTTTTTCCCCTATGGCCAAGTCCCAAACCCCATCCACGTATTCCGCTAAGGACATCACCGTCCTGGAGGGCCTCGAGCCCGTCCGCAAGCGCCCCGGAATGTACATCGGCTCGACCGATACGCGCGGTCTGCACCACCTGATCTGGGAGCTGGTAGACAATGCCATCGACGAGGCCATGGCGGGTTTCTGCGATGATATCACCATCACCCTGACCAAGGACGGGGGAGTAAGCGTGGACGACAACGGCCGCGGCATACCGGTAGACAAGGTCGCCAAGACGGGCAAGTCCGCCCTGGAAACGGTGCTCACCGTCCTGCACGCGGGTGGCAAGTTCGGCGGCGATGGCTACAAGGTCTCAGGCGGTCTGCACGGTGTCGGTGCCTCCGTCGTGAACGCGCTCTCCACCGACCTGCATGCGGAGGTTCGCAAGGACGGCAAGCTCTATGTCCAGGACTACAAGATGGGCAAGGCGCTCGCCGATATTAAGGAAGCCGGCAAGGCCGACCACAACGGAACCAAGATCACGTTCTGGCCCGACGGCAGCATCTTCGAGACCATCGAGTTTAGCTTCGATACCATCGTCTCGCACCTCCGCCAGCAGGCCTTCCTGACCAAGGGACTGGCCATCAACATCATCGATGAGAATACGGGTGCCGAGCACCATTTCATGTTCGAGGGCGGGATCAAATCCTACGTCCTCTACGCCAACCGCGACCGCAAGAGCCTGCACGACGCGTTCTATTTCGAGAAAGCGGTCGACGACGTGAACGTCGAAGTGGCACTGCACTACACCGAGGATTTCCAGGAGAGCGTCTACACCTTCGCCAACAACATCCACACCATCGAGGGCGGAACGCACTTGACCGGATTCAAATCCGCACTGACCCGCGTGATCAATACCTACGCCCGCTCGAAGGAATTCCTGAAGGAAAAGGAGGACAACCTGACCGCCGAAGACGTGCGCGAGGGGCTCACCGCCATCGTGTCGGTCAAGATCCGCGAGCCGCAGTTCGAGGGTCAGACGAAGGGCAAGCTGGGAAACAGCGAGGTCCGCGGCGCCGTGGAGACGCTCTTCGCCGAGAAGTTCGCCGAGTTCCTGGAGGAGAAGCCCGCCTTCGGACGCGCCATCGTGTCCAAGGTCCTGCTCGCCGCCCGCGCCCGCATGGCCGCCCGCGCCGCTCGTGACACAGTGCTGCGCAAGGGCGCTCTCGAAGGCATGACCCTTCCCGGCAAGCTTGCCGACTGCTCATCGCGTGACGCTACCATCTCCGAACTGTTCCTGGTCGAGGGAGACTCCGCCGGCGGCTCCGCCAAGCAGGGCCGCAACCGCGATTTCCAGGCCATCCTCCCGTTGCGTGGCAAGATCCTCAATACCGAACAGGCGCGCCTCGACAAGATCTTCGCCAACAACGAGATCAAGGCGCTCATCATCGCCATCGGGGCCGGGATCCAGGACACCTTCGACATCACCAAGATCCGCTACGGCAAGATCGTGATCATGACCGATGCCGACGTCGACGGCGCGCACATCCGCACGCTGCTCCTCACGTTCTTCTTCCGCTACTTGCGCCCGCTCATCGACCAGGGCCACATCTACATCGCCCAGCCTCCGCTGTACAAGGTCAGCCAGGGCAAGAAATCGCAGTACGTCTATCCTCCCGAGGAAAACCTCGATCCCATCTTGGCTACGTTCGACCAATCGCAGAAAATCAACATCCAGCGCTACAAGGGTCTCGGTGAAATGAACCCCGAGCAGCTCTGGGAAACGACGATGGATCCTGACTCGCGCTCCATGCTGCAGGTCACCGTCGACGATGCGGAAGCCGCCGACCACGTCTTTTCCACGCTGATGGGTGATGAGGTGGCGCCCCGCAAGCGCTTCATCCAGTCCCACGCCAAGAACGTCGAGAATTTGGACGTGTAATTATCCGGTATGCCCGTCTACTTCGTCCGGCATGCGACCCCTATTGAAGGGCCTGAGGAGATCACGGATGGAAAGAAAAAGGATGTTCCTCTTTCTGCTAACGCGGAAAATGAAGTGAAAGCATGGGTAGAAGGGCATGGGATTAAGCCTGATGTAATCGTTTATGCCCCCGCACTGAGAGTGGAGCAGACTGCCATGCAGATCCGTTCGCTACTCAAGGCCATTTTAGTAATGGATGAAACGTGGGAGGAAATTAATTTCAAGTACTTGGACAGTCTTGAGCCCGACAGCGAGGAAGTATTAAAAACCAAGAAGTATTTCGAAGGACAATTGGAGCGCTTAGAGCGGACCTACAAGGATAAAACAGTTGTTGTGGTTACGCACGGAGGGGTCATCAAGTTCATATCGAAATACATCGATAGGAATCAACCCATTGCCAAGGTAAATCCTCTTCAGGTCTATACAAGAGATACATAACAGGTTTGCATGACCCCTCGCCACTCCATCGTTTGTGCCTCGTACCTCATCCTCCGCCGTGGCGACGAAGTGCTGCTGCTAGAACGCAAAAATTCCGGCTGGATGGACGGGTGGTACACGTTTCCTGCTGGCCACGTGGAACATAATGAATCTCCGCTGGGATGCATGGTGCGGGAAGCCAAGGAAGAAATCGGAATCACCGTTGATCCTTCCGACCTTCGCCTCGTGCACGTCATGAGCCGTCCGGACAACGAACCAGACCGCATCGACTTCTACTTCGTGGCCGAGAAATGGGAAGGGGAACCGGAGAATATCGAACCCGAAAAATGCGGAGGCCTGCTCTGGGCACCGATCACCGATCTTCCTGACAATCTCATCCCTAGCCTGCGCCAGGCTTTGGATGGATATCTATCGGGCCTCGCCTACTCCGAGCGCTCCGTGGAGACCTGAAGCCCGTCGCGGTAGATAAAGTAGGAAATCACGGCGATCGACACCAGCAGGATCTCGCACGCGAACAGCGTCCGGATGAGGCCGTATTCGTCGGCACTCCATCCGATGAACAGCAGCATGATGCCCAGGAAGAGCTTGCCTACGAGGGCGTTGAGCGATCCCATCGTCGCGCGCTGGCGGTCGGAGAATTCGCGCTGCATCATGGAAGAGAGCGTGACACTCGACGTGCCGAAAAACAATGACGAGGCGGACAGCAGGGCAGGGGAGAGGACCGAAGGGAACCCCGTGAAGATGAGCCCCATGACGCGCCGGGCCACGTCGGATTCGAAGAGGATCTTCGCATCACCGGCATGCTTCTTCCACCGCCAAATCTCGTGCGTGCCCAGGAATGCCAACCCGCAAGCCGCGGCCCGGGCCAATCCAATCCCCCATGCGGGCCAGAATAGGGCCATGAATGCGGACTGGAAATCATGCATCGCCTCTCCGATCCCGAAACTGATGATGCTGCGCAGGTTCATCAGGCGCAGACGAGCATTGGACAGGAATAGGCCGATCGCTTCCCGGGCATCCGCGAAGATGTTCGACCGGATGCGATCGGTGTGGATGCTCGGTTCCGTCAGCCTGAACGATAGGACCAGTCCCACGATCTGCGGGATGATCGCCAGGGCGAAGATCGCGCGATAGGAAACGAAGGGCAACAATGCAGCGCAGACGAGGGCGGATAGGCCGAGCCCGAGCTGGAACATTGCTGATACCTGGCCGTAGATGCCCGTGTACTCCGCTTCGCGCCGCTCGGCCGGGACGCTCTCGTACAGCAGCGCATCGGTATTCCCGCTATTGAGCGCGAAGGATAGTCCCATAAACAGCGACCCGACGGACAGCAGTCGGAAAGAATCGGCCAGCGCGTCGCAGGCGAGTCCGAGAATCGTAACAACGAATGCGGCCATGACCACGCCCTTCCTTCCGATCCGGTCAGAGAGCATGCCGGTAGGCACCTCCAGCGCGGTCGATGACCAGGCCCCGATGGTGAACAGGAGCGCGGTCAGTGCGTATGATCCCGTCACGTCCGCGAAATACAGCACCATGATGGGTGCGTAGGGACGGAAGTCGGTGAGGAAGTTGATCCGCTTGAGCAGCGGGATGTTGTTTTCGAGCGGGGACATGGGGGAGGACCGATCGTTTGGACGAGGGATCGGGCGGATTCTAGCATGGAAATGGCGAAAAACCATGTTTTATCAACCCTGGCAATGGCCAGTGGAAAGATCCCCGCATTCGCGAGGATGACATCCTGAATCAAGTTCAGGACAGGCTTTCGGCAGCCACTCGCTTCCGCTCGCGGGCCACAGACTCACTTGCCCGCGTCCTTGATCTTCTGGATCTGTTCGAGCGCCTTGATCGTCGATTCGATGGACATGCCCTCCTGCTCCCCTGAGGCACCGCCCGTTCCTCCACCCGTCATCCCTCCCAGCAGGCCTCCGAACTGGTCGGAAACGAGTGTCCAAAGGTAGAACGAGATGATGGTCATCAGTAGTAACACGGCCACCTTCCATGCGAAATTCCCCAATGTCCGCAGGATCCGTTTCCCCATGGTCGGGGCGACGGCTTCCTTGATCTGCGTGAGCAGGGTGATGATGCGGTCGATCTTTTCCTCCTCGGGATCGGGCGCGAAGTTGGAGGCCAATTTCATGGGCATGGGGGAGTATTCCCATCATTCTACCATTCCTATCTATTGAACCGCGAATGGGAATGCCTATAATGTCCCCGCTCCCGAATAGGGCGCCCAGGTGGTGAAATTGGTAGACACGCACGCTTCAGGAGCGTGTGCCGCAAGGCATGGAGGTTCAAGTCCTCTCCTGGGCACCACATAAGCAGGACGCGCAGCGTCCGCGAGGACTTGAAGGGCGCGAGCCAGTCGAGCGCCCCGCCCGCAGGCCAAGTCCTCTCCTCAAGAAACGATTGGAGTTCCCCGTACGTTTACTAGGAGCTAACCGTTCTTCTCCCATGAAAAACCTCGCCTCCGCACTCTTGGTCATGTTCTCCGTCTCGATCCAACCCTTGGTTGGCCATGCCGCTGAACCTGCGCAGCCCGCAGCCACGACGACTCAATCGAGCATATGGAGACCGCAAACCCCCGAACGGTATGTTCCCATCAAGTGGGTCAAGGCGCGCGGCGTTGCAAGCTTCTACCGAGCACCCGAGGGAAGCGCTTTCGGGGATTATCTCACCATTATTCATCTCCCGTACGCGGAAATTAAATTCATTTCCTCTCCCACTCCCCGTACGGAACTGGGTAGCGGCAAGGAACCACTTGCGGGCGAAAATATCAAGAACTGGGGTTTCACCCGGATGGTGGTCGAGCGCATGAAGACGGCCCATCCCGCCGCGAAGTTCATTTGGGACTTCCCGTTCTTCAACATGAACCTCGCCGTGACAGAGATCAGTCTCGCGCTCAAGGCGTCGGATGCCGAAGGCGAGTATGTCAGCAGTGGTGCACGGCCGGATATGGATATGGCCAAGGCCCGCAGACTGCTCATTATCAATAATGGAGCAGGTATCGGGAAAGTGATGGATTTCGACACCGAACCGTTCCGTACCCAGGATGACGTCGTAGTGGAGGGATTTAGTCCGGATGCAACGGTACCCGGGTCAGCGACCAGTACGGCACGCCTCTTCGTCGGTGTTCGCCCAGGAGGGAAGGATCTGGTCGTGTACTGCAGCCGGAGCGCTACGGTCGCCGAAGCGAGCGCTGCCCTCCTCGCCGCGGGCGTACCGGTTGAGAGCCAGGTCCAGGGCGTCGGGGGAGGGAGTACTACCTGCGGGTACAATCTTCCCGGTCAGTATTTCGTGGAGCCGGGACGGACGGTGCCGCATATCATGGGGGCATTTCCGGTCAAGGGCCGCGGGGTCGCGAATGCCGACGATCTCCGTGTCCGCAGCGCGCCGAATACCGACGGAGAAATCCTTCTTACTCTCAAACGCGATACGAAGCTGGTGATCTATGAAGAAAGGAGCGGCTGGCTGCGCATCGGCGAAGGACAGGAGTGGGTATCCGGGCAGTACGTGCAGAGGATTCGTACATGAGTCCCCCGGAAGCCTTCGCGACCGGATCTCGCCCACAATGCAGGACTCCCGAGCTCGGGCCTCGTACGGGGATAGTCAAAAGATGATCCGGACCCCTCCCAGGTCGCTGTAGTCGAACTGGTGGTGATGGTGGATGGAGCCTATGAAAATGCGGTTACGGGGTATGGCGAACTCCCTTTCCACGGCATCGATGGCCTCCGGGCCGAATTCCATCCCCATTCTTTTGAGTGAGATGTCGAAATGCGGGTACACGCCGGCTTTCTTCAGGTGCGGCAGTAGCTCCCCGATCTCCGCGAAGCGCTTATCTGTTTCAGTATCGCCATTCGGTCCACAGAAAGCGACGGTGAGTTTCCAGCTCGTTTCGTTGAGGTCGAAATAGCGCATGATCTCGTGCAGGCGGTGGCTGTTGTGCAGGAAGACGACGAATGGCTGCCCCGTAACGTTTGCATGCAGGTGGTCGACTACCAGGTTGGCCAGCTTGGATTTCTTCCAGACGCGTTTCCCGAAAGCGATCAGTTTGTCACGG
>CAYOUH010000039.1:0-2825 GCA_964407085.1 uncultured Candidatus Peribacteria bacterium
AGCCTTTCCGTGGCGGCTTGCGATGGTGAGCCGTTGGCCATAGATTGCCATCAGACGGACGAATTCTACCATGCCACCCCTCCAACAACGACTCTACAACCTCCTACGAGAGATACCGAAGGGAAAAGTAAGTACCTACAAGGACATGGCCACGCATCTGGGAGTACCCACGAAGTCCCGTTGGATCGGACGGCTGTTGGGCATGAACGATGAACCTCACACATATCCGTGCTATAAGGTCGTCTCCTCGGATGGGAGCCTGACGGGCTACAGCGCCCCGGGCGGGATCATCACCAAGCGCAAGAAGCTCGAAGAGGACGGCGTGCGATTCAAGTCCAACGGAAAGGTGGACCTGGCGATCTCACGCTGGACCATCTAACGATAGTACCGATGTCCCTCCGGATGGAAAAACTGGTGTACCCGGGAAAATGCATCGCCCACGACGAAGAGGGCAGGACGCTGTTCGTCGATGGCGCATTGCCGGGAGAAACTGTCGAGATCGGTGCCTGTAGGAAACATAAGGGGATCACCGAAGCACGTGTGGACAGCATAGTGGATGCGGCTCCTGAACGCATCGCTCCTCGCTGCCCATCGTTCGGCGTTTGTGGAGGGTGCTCCTTCCAGCACGCCAGCTATGACGACCAGTTGAGGCTCAAGTTGGGCTACACACAGGAGATCCTGACCCCCCTCGGTATCACGCTCGAGGGTATCGTTCCCAGCCCGGAAGCATGGAACTACCGCAACAAGATGGAACTGAGCTTCGGGGGAAGTGGCGATAGCCTTGTTCTGGGTTTGCACAAGAAGGGAAGGTTCGACGAATACGTCCAGGTCCCGCCATGCTTCATCGCGGACGAGGATTTCCTGCCCATCATCGAGCGTATCACCGACTTCGCGCGCGCCTCGAATCTCCCCTCCTTCGACGCCACGAACAAGCAGGGCTTCTGGCGGCATGTGGTCCTGAGAAAAGGCAAGCGCACGGGGCAGATCATGGCCGTCCTGGTTACCGCTACTCCCATGCGGGAGGACGGAGGGACGTTTTGGATCCCGCTTCTGGCCGCCTTGCCCCAGCTGCACAGCGTGTATTGGGTGGTTAATAATAGTGCGTCCGACGCGGTCATCCCGGAGAGCGTGCGTCATCTGCGAGGAGAGAAGGAGATCGAAGAACGCCTGACGGTCGGAGGACGGGAATTCCACTTTGCCATTTCTCCCTTTTCCTTCTTCCAGACGAATACCCTGGGCGCGGAGAAGCTCTACGAAACCGTGAGGGAATATGCCTCGCTCGGAGCCGAAGAAAGGGTACTCGACCTGTTTTGCGGGACGGGCTCCATTGGGATCTGCCTGGCCCCTGAGGCGAAGGTCGTGCACGGGGTGGAGATCGTGTCGGAGGCTATCGACCAGGCACGGAGCAACGCACGTCTCAATACCGTCCGCAACGCGACGTTCGAGGCGATCGCCGCCGAGAAATGGATTCGCTCCTCAGCCCAAACCCAGGGCAGTATCCCCTACGACACGATCATCGTCGACCCGCCACGTGGCGGCCTCCATCCGAAAGTGGCGCAGTACCTGCCGACGAGCGGAGCGAAGAAGATCATCTACGTGTCGTGCAACCCCACGACCCTGGCTCGGGATCTAAAAACGATCCTAGCCGATAGGAAATACGCCATTGAAAAAGCCATCGCCGTGGACATGTTCCCGCAGACGTACCACGTGGAGGTCGTGGTGAAATTAATCCGACTTGCTTAGGTCCTCGAGAAGCCTGTGAAGGCTTTCTCGAACCGTGCCTGTTACCAAAAGATCGGTTTTTTCGTTTGGAGAAACAGCGTATGCGACAGGCCTAGTGTGCCGATACCAAGGAGAGCTGTCCAAGATCTGATTAATCCTCACATCCGTGGATCCCATCAGCAGTTTCACGAATTGAAGCTGGTGCGGCTTTTCCAGCCCGATCCTTCTCCGGTTTCCTTCATGTCCTACCACTTCCTGCATGACCAATTCTCCACCATGTCCATTGGCGGCCCCTGTGGGGCTAAAGATTACGGTTTTTCCATCTGATAATTTTACCATGAGCTCATTGCCATCTCCCGAGATTTCCTCGTCGGCGGCAGTGATATCCGTGATTTCCACTCCTTCCGAAGCCATAGGACTTGCATGAGGAACTACGGCTATCATACCATATCCTCCTGTATTTGAGACTCTGGCGAGCATTATTAGAGGATTACTGGACTTCCGTTTCCCGTCCTCCTGCCTGGGCTCCGGAAGAGAGCGTAGTTTCCTGTGTGATTCGTGCCTGAGGACTATCCCGGTCAATGACGTCCAAGCATGCCCCGTCTGCAAGAATCCCTCCCCTCGCGGGAAAACGCACGATGGGGAATGCGCAGATCAGACTCCCCTCTCGGGACTCATCGTAGCAGCGAAGTACACGGGCAATCCCCTGCTCGACAAGGCGATCACGCAGTTCAAGTACCGCTATTCGCGTGAGCTCTCCGAGCAGCTCGGTAGACTAATGCGTGAAGCGGTGGAGAAGAACGGCGGGGTCAACGAAGGTATGATGATCGTTCCTATCCCCCTCCATCCATCGCGAAAGAGATGGCGGGGATTCAACCAGGCCGAAGCGTTGGCTGATGAAGTCGGGAAAGCCCTCGATGCTCCGGTGGTCCATCTCCTCGAACGGAAGAAGAAGACCCGTCAGCAGGCGAAGCTCTCCCGCGCGGAGCGATTGGAAAACGTAAAAGAAGCATTGGCGTTCTCCGAGATACCAGCGAACATACGTGCCAGGATTCTGCTCATGGATGGCGTATCCTCCAGCCTGGCGACGTGGGGGGAGGCGG
>CAYOUH010000039.1:2835-8054 GCA_964407085.1 uncultured Candidatus Peribacteria bacterium
GGCACGAGGGTGATTACAGCCAGCTCTTGATCGGGAAGTGCAGGTTCTCGAAGCCCTTCGGGATCGGCAGGGCCATGTTCAGTGGCAGATAGAACACCGTCGTGGCGAAGAGGACGAAGAGGAAGGCGACGCACCACACCGGAGAGCGGCGGTACCACTCGCGCAGCCAGTAGCCCAGCATGAGGAAGGCGAAGATGAGCGACGGCAGGTAGTGGTAGATGAACACGACGCGGCCGATGAACATCCACGGTACGAAGAAGGCGAAGTAGCCGATGAGCAGCGGAACGAGGGGATGATCGAAGACCTCGGCCCTGAGCCTATCCATACCCTCTCGGCCGCGCAGGACGTAGATGGAGAGCGAGGCGAGGACGAAGAGACCGAGCAGGATGCCCTGGAAGTTCTTGATCAGGATCTGGTCCACCAGGAGCGCGAGGGTGAAGATAAATCCCAGCGTCAGTGCTAGGGACTTCTTCTCCTCGGTCAGGGCCAATTTCACCCCCCGCACGATGCTGAGGATCACGGCTACGGTGGACGACCACCACAGGAGCGGGTTATCCAGGTTCGTGATCACCTCTTGCATGCCCTGCGTGTTCGTCTGGTAGTACATCAGGACGGGACGCAGCATGAGCGGCCACGACCACCACTCGGAGCTCCAGGGGTGGGTGGCGGTGAGCGTCCGATGGTAGTTCCACGCCTGCCAGTTCCACTCGCGGATGTCTGCCCAGATATGCGGGCTGTGGGTGATGATGCGGGCAAAGGTCTCGATGCCCAGGTATGTGACTCCGGCCAGCGCCAGCGCCACGACGAATTCCCAGAGGTGCTTGCGCCTCCAGGCGAGATATCCGATCGGTGCGATGATCCCGATGGCGATCCACTTCACGCTTACGGCCAGGCCGATGAGGAGGCCGAGCATCAGGAAGTGCCATTTCTTCTCCGCGCGCAGGGAGTAGAAGAACGCAAGGAACGTGAAGCACGCCAGGATACCGTCGATCAGCCCCACGCGCGAATACGTGACAAGCAGGCCGGACAACGCGGCTAATGAGGCCACGATAAGGATCTCGGTCCTGTCTGCCCCCTTGCGCTTGGCGCCCCAGGCCATGAGACCGATGAAGGCCAGGCCGAAGAGGCAGACGATGATGCGCCATCCGAATTGTTCGTTGCCGAACGCGGCGATGCCCGGGACGATCAGCAGTTTCCCCAGCGTCGGGTGGGCATCGAAGGCCAGTTCGCCGTGCAGGAACTTCTCCGCAAAGACCGGGAAATACACTTCGGCGAAAAAACCGACGGCGAGCGCGGCGATGACGAAGACGAGGAAGGCTTTTTTGGCAATGCGGAGGAGGCGGTCGGAGTGCATGGGGAGGAAAAAACGAAACGTGGGCATTGTGGGGCAAGGGGCAGCGCCGCGCAAGCTTCCGTTCCCAAACCGAGGCACATGGCTATACTGCCTGCGTACCCCATCCCATGCGCCTCCTCATCCAACGCGTCACGCACGCCTCCGTCACGATCAATGGCGGCGAAAAACACAGCATCGGTCCCGGTGCCGTCATTCTGCTCGGGATTAAAGCGGATGATACGACCGAGACGGTAAAAAGGATGGCCGAGAAGCTCCTCACCCTCCGTTTCTGCGAGGATGCGGAAGGCAAGACGAACCTATCGCTCATAGACACGAAGGGCGACCTGCTCATCGTTTCCCAATTCACGCTCTACGCGGATTGCGGCGGGGGACGGCGACCGAGCTTCATCGATGCCGCCCGGCCGGAAACCGCCATCCCGCTCTACGAAGCGTTCGTGGAAGAGGTGAGGAAATCGGGACTCAAGGTAGAAACGGGCGAATTCGGAGCGGACATGCTCGTCGATATCGCCAACGACGGTCCCTTCACGATTTGGTTGGATAGCGAGGAGATGTGAGAAGCCGTTGAGGAATGGTATGATGGGAAGAATATTTCCCATGGACGAGGCGGAACCCCTCCCTCAACTCAAGACCCCGCGTTCCCGTCCTCCCGAGGAACAACAGAAGAACGACGAAAAGGTACGTCGTTTGGAACGCAAATTGACCGCCCCTATCCTCGGCGGCGAAGTGGCCTGGAAGGAGATCAGCAGACTACAGCGCCTTCTTCTGAGAACGGAGTTGAAATCCCCAGGACCTTTTGAATATTCGGACCCCGTAACAGGAGTACTCTATTCGTGTCGCCGACAACCAGACGGTATCGTCGAGATCAGGGCCGAGGATCAGCAAAAGGAGTATGTCACGACCGTAAGCGTATTATTCGATACCAATACCGGAACGATCAAGGAGGCTTGGAAGACCCTGCGCACAAAGGAGCCGGTGGAACAAACGGACTCCCTCCATCCTACGCTTACAGAAGTGCACGCCCTGATCTACCGTTTGGAGATCGGGTCGGGAGTGGACAAGCCGAAGCAGTTCGCGCTCTGAATTATTTCTCCCCGTCCAACACCGACTTGATGAAGGCGGAGAAGAGCGGATGTGGGTCGTGGGGATTGGACAGGAACTCCGGATGGAACTGGGTACCGAGCATGAAGGGATGGTCCTTCACCTCGACGATTTCCATGAGCTGTCCGTCGGGAGATGATCCTGAGATCACGATACCGGCTTCTTCCAGCGCGTCCTTGTACTGGTTGTTGAACTCGTAGCGGTGACGATGGCGCTCGCTGATCTTGTTCGTCTTGTAGGCGTCAAAGGCCTTACTGCCCTTCTTGACGATGCATTCGTAGGCTCCGAGGCGCAGCGTCCCGCCCTTGGCACGGCCCTCCGACTGATCGGGCAGGAAATGGACGACTTTGTGTTCCGCCGCGGCATCGAACTCCTCGGAGGTGGCGCGGGACAATCCCAGTACGTGGCGCGCGAATTCGATCATCATGATCTGGCTGCCGAGGCACAGGCCGAAGTACGGGATGCGGTGCTCGCGGGCGTAGCGGGCTACCTCGATCATGCCCTCGATGCCACGGTTGCCGAATCCTCCCGGCACGATGACGCCCTGGACCTGGGTCAGCTTCTTCCATTCGGCAGGATCCTGGGCCTCGATCTTTTCCGTGTCGATCCATACCACGTTGACGTTGCGCTTCTGGTGCCAGGACGCGATCTTCAGTGATTCCAGCACCGAGAGGTACGCGTCATCCAGGCTCGTGTACTTGCCCGCGATGCCGATGTGGATGGTCGGTTTTTCTTCCGTCACCATGTCCACCAGGCGCTGCCAGTGCGCCAGGGACGGCTTCTTGAATCCCCAGCCGAAGTGGTCGGAAATGAGGCGTGAAATGCTCCGCTCCTCGAAGCGCAGGGGAACTTCATAGATCGTCTTTACGGTCGGCGCGGGAATAATGGCTTCCGGAGGAACGTCGGCGAAGAGCGACAGCTTCTCGATGTGCTCGGTCTGCAGGGGTTCATCACTGCGGGCCACGATGATGTTGGGCTGCAGCCCCAGGTTGCGCAGGAGCATGAAGGACTGCTGGGCAGGCTTGGTCTTTAGCTCATCCGTCGCGCGGATGTGCGGGACGAAAACCACGTGGACGAAGAGGATGTTCTCGCTGCCCTCCTCGCGGTGCATCTGGCGCACGGCCTCCATGTAGTGCGCGTTCTCGATCTCCCCCACCGTGCCCCCGATCTCGACGATCATGACCTCGGCTTTCGACTCCGCGGCCGCGGTGCGAATCTTTTCCTTTACCATGTCGGTGATGTGCGGGATCACCTGGATGTCGCGTCCCAGATAGTCCCCGCGGCGCTCCTTGGCCATCACCTCGGAGTAGATCTTGCCGGAGGTGAAGATGGCGTTGCGGTTGAGGTTCTCGTCGATGAAGCGCTCGTAGTGGCCGATGTCGAGATCCGCCTCTGTTCCGTCGTCGAGTACGAACACTTCCCCGTGGCGGAAGGGGTTCATCGTCCCCGCATCGATGTTGAAGTACCCGTCGAGCTTCTGCATGAAGACGGTGTGGCCTTGGGCTTTGAGGATCGCACCGATCGATGATCCCGTGATGCCTTTTCCCACGCCGGAAATGACGCCGCCGGTGACAACGATGTACTTGGTTTTCATGCTGGTTACGCGGGGTTACCGGAAAAGTAAACTCGCATCCGATTATATGATCGGATCGGAAACGAAGTAAACTTGATTTGATAAAAACTCCGCCCGATGGCTGCGGTCAGCTTCCCGTGGTCCCGAATCCGCCTCGGGATTGCTTCGTCTCCAAGTCCTGCACGAACGTGCCCCGGTCACAACGCAGGAACATGGCCTGTCCTACGCGCTCGCCACGACCGATCGGAACAGGGAGGTCCGTGAAGTTATAGACCTGGTAGAGGATCTCGTCTTCGGAGCCATGGTAGTCCTGGTCGATCACCCCGAAGCCGTGAGGGATGAGTAATCCTTTTTTCTTCGGCGTGGAACTACGGGGAAGAACGGCCAGGACGTATCCATCGGGGACCTTGATGATCAGGTTCGTCGGAATCAGGCCGACCGAACGCGGGCCGATCTCCATCTCGACGCGGGAATACACGTCGAACGCCACCGCCCCCTCCGTTTGATAGGAAGGGACCGGAAGCGTGTCGTCGACGAGACGGAGGGATACCGCGAGTCCTTCGGACATTTGCCGAAAGGATTACAGCGACTTGATGTCGACCTTGAGCGATGGGCCCATGGAGGTCGTCAGGTGGATGGCGTTGAGGTACGTGCCTTTGGCGCCGCTGGGCTTGGCTTCCTGGATGGCCTTCACGAAGACCTTGAGGTTCTCTCCGAGCTTCTCCGCGCCGAACGACACTTTGCCGAACGCGGCATGCACGATCCCCTGCTTGTCCACCTTGAATTCGATACGGCCCTTCTTCATCTCACTGATGGCCTTGGCGATGTCGGGCGTGACCGTGCCGGCCTTGGGGGAGGGCATGAGGCCCTTGGGACCAAGCACCTTGGCGACCTTACCGAGATCCTTCATGACATCCGGCGTGGCGACAGCCATGTCGAAGTCGGTGAAGCCCTTGCTCACCTTCTCGATGAGCGTGTCCTTGCCGGCGTCCATGGCGCCTGCGTCCATAGCCTCCTTGACCTTATCATCATCCACGAAGGCGATTACTTTGAAACGACTACCGGCGTCGCGGTCGAGGGAACGTTTGGTGATCAGACCTGATTCTCCGGCACCGTAAATAATAACTTCTTTTTTCTCCCGTGAAGGATTTTTCAATTCCATGTAAATTTCATACACAAAAAGAGTTGTAATAA
>CAYOUH010000040.1:0-5165 GCA_964407085.1 uncultured Candidatus Peribacteria bacterium
TGCCCTGTTCCTTAAGAACATCGGTAGGGAGTCGATATTTTTGAAGACCTATCCCCCTTTCAAGATCACTTTCGAGAACCATACATCAATACTGTGGCTCATTCTATCATTCCCCGAATCTCAGCGATAATCCCTTCGAGTTCTTTCAGGGTTTCCAGTCGGACTAAACGGTTACGAAACTCGGGGGCACCGGGGATGGAACGCACGTAGGAAGCCATGTGCTTGCGGGATTCCATCATGCCGCGCTTCTCGCCCTTGGTCTCGACGAGCAGACTGGCGTGCAGCTGCATGACACGTAATCGCTCCTGCCAGTCGACGGAGGACCAGAGCCATGGCTCATTATCAAGAACCGAAGTGGCGACTTCCTTCATGATCCACGGGTTGCCCATCGTGGCGCGACCGACCATGACGCCATCGAGGTTACCCAGCATGGATTTCGCTTTTTCGCCCGTCGTGACATCGCCGTTCCCGATGACTGGAATTGAGATCGCGCGCTTGAGTTCGTAGATCGGATCCCAGTGCGCCGTGCCCGTGAAGGCCTGGCTGTACGTGCGGCCAGGGATCGCGACCCGGTCGATACCCGTCCCGACGAGGCGCTGCACGAAGGGGATCAGGTTGTCGGCATTGTCCCAGCCTAAGCGCGTTTTGACCGATACAGGAACAGTGACGGCGGCCTTAACCGCTTCCATGATGCGGCAGCCGAGGTCGGCGTTTTTCATGAGGTACGATCCATTCTGGCTGTTGACCACCTTCTTCGCCGGACAGCCCATATTCACGTCGATGCCAGCCGCTCCCAGGTCCTGGGCAAGGCGTGCCGCCACGGCGAAGTGCTCGGGATCCTTCCCGAACAGCTGCACGATGGTGGGTCCGTCCTCCAACCTTACGTCAAGATACGCGGCTGCTTCCTTGGGACGGAAGAACAGGTAGTCACTGGAGAGGAACTCCGTATAGCACAGTGTACGCGGCTCGATGGAGCGCACCAGGCGGCGGAAGGCGGCGTCGGTATAACCGTCCATGGGGGCCAGAACGATGGCGGAGGAAGGGTTGTTCGACATGTTGGACAGGATACCGTTACTTTGCGATTTCGAAAGGCTTTCGCGTTTCCGGCAAGATTTTAGGCCGACGGGATGGGCATTATTTGGTATACTTCCATGATTGCCATAGAAACCATTCAGATAGAAACACACACCGCCATGCACACCCAAACGCGCACCAAACTCAGAAGGGTCCTCGCCGCCTGGAGCCTCGCGCTCCTCGCTTCCTCGGTCCTCTTCTCGCTCTTCGCTCCCGCAGCGGGGCAGGCCTACGCCTCGTCGTCCCTGCGCGCCGTCTGCCGCGACACCGTCGTCGGGTATGCCGCCACGTGCAGTGCAGCTGCCGATCCGGGCGAGGAGGTCACGTTCAAGATCATCAAGGCCGACGGGGGCGCCGTGCGTTTCGACGCGACTGCCGATCGGAAGGGAATCGCCACGGGAACGCTCAACAAATTGCACACCACCAAAGCCGGTACCTACCACGTGGGAGCCTATCCTTCGTGGATCACGGAGCCGCGCGATATCGCCCTCGACTCCTTCAGCGTGATCAAGGACAGAGCTACGACGTCCAAGAAGAGTATCCTCTCCACGAGCGTGTCGGGCATCGGTGGACCGATCTCGACCTTCCAGATCACCGCCCCCGCCTCGGTCAAGGCCGGGGAAGCCTTCGACGTGAAAGTCTGCGCGGTAGACGATACGGACCAGCCGGTTCCCGGATACGATGGAACGATCCTGTTCTTCGCCGCGGGTGATGAGAACGCCGTCGTGCCTTTCTCCAACGACGGATACACCTTCACCGGAACTGACCAGGATGCCTGCCACACCTTCGCCAAGGGCGTGACGCTCACGACCGCTGGACAAGTCCGCCTCGCCGTTGCCGATGTGGATAACCCCGACATCGCCGCTGATGCGGCCATCACGGTCACGGATGGGAATTCGAACTCGAATAGCAACGGCGCGCCTGCTTCGACCGATGGGGTCTCGATCACTTCGCCCACGAACGGTTCGACCTACGGAGAAACCTCGGTGAGCATCATCGGTACGGGACCCAAGAGCTCCAAGATCACGGTGTCGGACGGGACGAAGGAACTGGGCAGTGTCCAGTCGAACGCGACGGGAGCCTTCACCTACGCAGCCTCTGGCCTCACGGATGGCAAGCATGATTTCGTCGCCGAGGCCTTCGACGCGGGAGGAGCATCATTGGGCAAATCCTCCGCGGTGAGTATCACGGTGAACACGCAGGGAGCCACGCTCCAGGGCCTGACCATCATGCCCTCTGAAACTGTAGCACCGAACACGGTTCTGACCGTGACGGTGGTGAGTGATCCGAAGCTCTCCCGCGTCCGCCTGATCGTCGCTGACGTCGCGCATGACATGCGCGAGAACGCTACCACTCCCGGACGCTACGAAAGCACGTTCGCCGCTCCGGCTACCGCTGGAACCTACGACCTGAAACTGACCCTCACCAATAGCCTCAACCGCGAGACCGCCCCCCTGGTCAGCCAGAAGCTCACCGTACGAACGGTGGACGAGAAACTGGTCATCTCCGCCAAGACCGCCGATAAGCCCGACGCGGCTACGGTGAGCTGGCAGCTACCCCAGGCCAACGCCGATATCGTACAGTACCATCTCTTCTACGGGACGAACCCGGTCGAACCGGAGTTCGAGACGAAGGTCGATAACAAGGGGACAAGCGCCATGGTGGAGGGGCTCAAGGGCGATACGACCTACTATTTCACCGTCGCCCCGATCTACAAGGACGGTCGCGAAGGGGTGCTGAGCGAAACGGTGAGCATCAAGACGCCCGCTGCAGCCAGCCTCCCGCTCATCGAGAATACGAAGGCCATCGGAGCCTCGCGCCGGATCAACCTGACGTGGGATGAGCCCGATCTACCCGCCGCACAAGGCATTTCGGCGGAGGATTTCAACGCCTTCAACGCCACGGGCGGCACGATATCACAATACGTCATCGACTACAGCACCACCGCCGACAAGCCGGAATCGCAGGTGAAGACGGGTTCCACGACGACCACCTGGTACCTGCCGAACCTGGAGGACTGTAAGGAGTATTTCTTCCAGATCACGGCCGTGGACGCCTCGGGCAAGCCGGTGGCACGCTCGGCGGTCTTCAGTGGGAAAACGTCCTGCGGTGATAACGTCTGTCAAGCCGTCCAGGTCTCCGGACTCCACTCCACCTACGAGAGCGACGGATCGCAGACACTCTACTGGCAGCCCGTGCTGGGCGCCCGCGCCTACCGCGTGTACGCCGGCAGCGTGATCGGCCGTGCCGACTACGGACAATGGGACGTCATCGACACGCGCTTCCCGATCTTCGCCAACCGCTTCCCGAAGAACGCCGACATCGTCTTTGCCGTCCAGGCACTGGGAGAGGGCAGCTGCTTCGAGAACGCGGCGGTCAGCAATGCCATCCGTACGCGGGTAGGACCCGGCCTGTGGGTCATCGCCTTCCTGTCCGTCGCGGCGGGAACGTACTTCGTGACGCGGAGGAAGGTCACGGCATAGGACATGCTTATCAAATGCGCGCGACATGGCCATAGGATCTGAAGCATTCCAGGTTATCGATACCTCGTCAGCCCTGAGAGAGAACGACTCTTCGAAAATTCCTCCCGCACATTGGGCTACCATCCAGGCCACCCATGCGAAGGTAACGGGTACTTTGGGTTCCTTACTGGCAAGGGATTGGAGCATCGACACCCAAGCGGAACTCGATGAACTTTTAGAGAAATTGCGGGGAGGTATCGATGGTCCGGGAAATGCCTTGGATCTTATACCTGGGGTACGAATTCGCATCCCGGCTCATCTTACGATCACCCCCTTTGCGGATCCGATCATGCGTGGTTATATTTTTAATTTTTCAGAATTCGACGGTACGAGCGGGTATCGATATCTACGACTTAGCTTGCCGGGAGATAGGGGCATGGCCGCTCGTTTGAATGCTGCATCCCAGCCTGAAAGGAAATAATTTACTCCATCGTAGTAGCATCGTAGAGTGACGGCATGCTTTCTGCCACCGTCCTAGCCTTCGGCACGTTCGACCTGCTCCATCCGGGGCATGCGTTTTTCCTGCGGTTCGCGAGGGAGCAGGGGCGGCACCTGACCGTGGTCATTGGCCGGGACTCGACCGTGGAGCGGCTGAAGGGAAGGCCGCCCATGCATACCGAGGATGAACGGAGGAATGCCGTGGAAGCGCTCGGGATAGCGGACGATGTCGTCCTCGGTGACCAACACGACCATCTCCGCGTGATCCGGGAAACACGGCCAGGCGCTATCGTCTTGGGCTACGACCAGACACATTTCACAGAGCGCCTGCGTGCTGATTTGGATGGATTGGGTTTGAAGGAAACAGAGATCATTCGCGCACCATCCCACGAACCCGAGCGCTGGAAAAGCTCGATCCTGCGGGAGAACATGCTCCTTTCGCATTCACCCGAGGAAACCCGAACCATCGCAGCGAAGTTGGCCGAAGGGATCAAACCAGGCGACATCTATCTTTTGACCGGGACGCTAGGGGCGGGAAAGACGGCCTTCGTCCAGGGATTCTTGGCGGCATTGGGTGTGGAGGAAGGCGTCACGAGTCCCACGTACGTCTATGAAACGAGACATGCGACCTCCGTTTGTTCCGTCTACCACCTGGACCTGTACCGCATGGAGGAGCCCGGGAAACTGCACACCCTGGGCATTGAAGAGCGATTGGAGGATGTGAAGAACATCCTCCTCATCGAATGGCCCGAGATCCTGGAAGCGCACATGGTCATTCCCGCTGGGCGACGGACCATCCGCATCGCGATCGAGGTGAGTGGGAAAACCGGCCGTGAGATACGCATCACCACGGATGGAGCGCGAGGCAAGTAAAAGCCGCTCGAGAGTCGCCAGATGGGCCGAGCATTTGGTATACTAGAGAGTCACATGCCATGCCCACCGATCCCCTTCCCCCATCCCGGCTGCGGTTCCGCAAACCGCTTCCAACGACCCCTGCCACTCCTCCGAAACGGAGGATCGAGCTAGGGGCGAAGCGGAATACGAGCGCCCTGCCCTACGCCAAGAGCGTGAAGCGCGAGCAGAGCGCGGCAGAAAAGATGATGCGTGGAGTCCTCGCCGGTGGCACGGGAG
>CAYOUH010000040.1:5175-8020 GCA_964407085.1 uncultured Candidatus Peribacteria bacterium
GTACCAAAGGCCTCCTCGCCGGCCCTGGACGAGTTGCCGGGAACGTCGTCCGCGACCTTTCCTCGGCCGTGGGCGCCATAGCACGAGGCGCTTCCAACCTGCTCAAAGGCAAAAGGAAGGATGGAAAGCAGTCTCCGAAGAAGACGGTACCGGCCAAGAAGCGCGGGGTGGTTTCGGAACTCCTCAGGATGGGACTCGTGGGAGGTGGAACGTTCGGCGTGGCGATGCTCGCCATGAACTGGACCGCCTACGCCAGCATCGTGAACTTCTACTACGACAAGACGACGGGGACGCAAGTCACACAGCAACAACAATTGGAAAACCTGGTCGAAAAGCCCAAATCCACGCCCGAGATACCGCAGAAGCTGGCGGTGGATCCCGATGCCGCGGCGCCGACATTGCCAAAGGCGGGACTGGAGCGGCCACCCCTGACGCTCGACGTCGCCCCGCCAGACAACCGCATCGTGATCCCGAAGATCGGCAAGAATGTGCCCATCGTGGAGGTCGCGGACAAGAACCTCATCAAGCAGGACTGGAAAGCGCTCGAGCATGACATCCAGGAGGGGCTACTGGAAGGCGTGGTGCATTATCCCGGAACGGCCAAGCCCGGATCCCGGGGGAACTTCTTCATCACCGGCCACAGCTCGTTCTATGCCTGGACGAAGAGCAAGTACAAGGACGTGTTCGCGCTGTTGCCCGAGATCGGCGTAGGCGATCGCGTAACGGTGTACTACGACCAGAAGAAATACACCTACGAAATCATCAGTGAGACAACGGTATCCCCCACCGACACCAGCCCGCTGAAAGCCACCGCCGACAACCGCATCACCATCATGACCTGCGTCCCTGTAGGCACGGACCTGAACCGCCTGATCCTGGTGGGCAAACTGGTGGAGGAATGAACAATAAAAGGATCGAAACGGGCGGCTCTAAACCCAGAGGTGTCAATGCACCGTTTGAGTTATTGAGGGAGATGGGAGAGGTGTACCGTACTGAGCTCAAGCAAGCCATGAGATTAGTTTTTTATCCGCAAATCATCGGCTTGGGCTCCGACATCGGATCCCGACTAGAAAACATATTTTCTTCCCTGCATTCCCACCCCGCCGGCAGGAGGGTCCACAAGATGAGACTCTTATCACCGCAAAAGAATCTGGTCGATCGTATCCGTCGCCTCGATGTCTGCCTTCGTGAATTGCTTGCCATGATCCAGGCAAATGAGGCCGCCCTATTGGCGATTCCAGAAGACCTCTTGGAGAATCGCCTGCGAAAGGTCCTTTTCGGCCTTCGAATCCCTACTACCTACCGGATCGAAGGTCTCTCCGGAAGCCTGATAATAGATTTCTCGATACTCCTGCAGCACCTCTGGGGCGGTAAGGATGGAGTAAGCATTCTCAAATCAAGAATCACCAATGCATTGCGCATCTTGGATGCCCACAAGAAGGCCTCACTGATACCGGGATCTAAGAAAACAACCTGGAGGACTGAGAACTTCGACTTCGCCGGTCTTAGTGCAGCGCTTTCGGCAGGAAAACGGGATGGATCCGTCACTTCTTCGTTCATGCACGGGCAGGGGACATAGACGCTCCGTTGATATTCCGACCTCAGGATGTATAATCGGAGCGATCTTTAACGTCCACCCATGCTCATCGTCCGCGACATCTTCACTGCCAAGCCCGGACAGGCCAGTAAGCTGGCGAAGCTTTTCCGCGAAATTGCCACTGGACTCGAATGGAAGAACGCGCGGGTCATGACTGACCTGGTCTCGAACATGCACACCGTCGTCTTGGAAACCCAGTTCGAGAACCTCTCCGACTTCGAAAACGAGATGAAGGGCTACTCACAGGGGCCGAAAGCAGCGGAAATGATGGAGAAGATGAAGGGCTACAACGAGATGTACTACAAGGGGAAGCGCGAGATCTTCCAGGTGACCGAATAAGGGACTTCCGGGACTGTGCCGCCCCAGCGAGAAGCGTAGTTTGACTCTTCCATGAAAGGGTGTTTTGGGGTATGATTATGCGAAAGCATACATCCAAACCCAACGACCCATGCTGTCCCCGAAAAAGATCGAGACGGATTTCTCATTACGGAAGATCGACATCGGCATCACCGGTGAATATATCTGCCTGCTCAACTGGCGCGACGCGCGCATCCTGCAGGTACATTCTGGTGAACGCGTCGAGGTCTTTCCCAGCGATGCACCCAGCCGCGGGATCGTCTGCGTGCTGAACCTCCTCGAGAAGAACACCGATGACGGTATCGAGGGCGAGGTGGAGCTCAAGTCCTGCGAAATCGGGCTGTACTCGAACGCGTTCGACCGCCTCAACCTCGAGGAAGGCGAGCGGGTTTCGGTCAAGCCCCTCACGCGCCCTGCCTCGTTCGACGCGGTGAAGGAAAAATTCGAAAAGGGTACGAAAATGACCGATGAGCAGTACATGGCGACTATCCAGGACATCGTGGATAACAAGTACCCGTCATCGCTCACGACCTATTTCGTGCTGGCCTGCGCCGTGCACCAGCCTGATGACGACGAGACTGCCTCGTTGACCAAGGCACTCGTCCAAACCGGCCAAGTCCTGAAATTCGATGCCCCCATCGTCGCTGACAAACACTGTATCGGCGGCATCCCGGGAAACCGCACCACCCCGATCGTGGTCGCCATCATGACGTCGATCGGCGTGCCGATCCCGAACACGTTCACGCGCTCGATCACCTCCCCCGCCGGAACCGCCGACACGCTGGAGACCTACCTGAACGTGAAGCTGTCCCTGCCCCAAATGCAGCGCATGGTAGAGAAGGTAGGAGGCTGCCTGGTGTGGGGCGGAGCGCTGGACATGGCCCCCCTCAC
>CAYOUH010000041.1:0-7972 GCA_964407085.1 uncultured Candidatus Peribacteria bacterium
GATGGTGATCTCGGCGGGAACGATGATGTCGCCCATCTTGGACGTGGCATCGTTGTACTGCTTGCAGAAATCGCCCATGTTGATGCCGTGGGGACCGAGGGCGGTACCGACCGGAGGCGCGGGCGTCGCTTTGCCAGCGACGATCTGGAGTTTGACTATTGTCTTGATCTTCTTGGCCATGATGAAAAATCCGTGAGAGGTTGAAGCTGAAGCGTTCGAGTGCGTGGAAGCATTATCGACAAAAAGGTGCGGTTGTCAAAGGCATGGTTACTTCATCACTCAAGGCAGGTTATACCGAACAAGCCCTTTACATTCGGCTTACCCTCTTCTGACAGCCTTTGTAAGTTGTTCCCTAATTTTAACTATACCTTTCGCGACTTTTGCCAATTTCTTCTGCTGCCCCTTTGGCAACTTCTTAACGGTCTCATTAAAACTCTGTCTATCAGGACCGTTCAATTTTTTGTAGGACTTAGATGCATCATTCGGCATAGTGAATGAGGGTAAAAAGAGAACATTGCATACCGTAGTGTCTTTTGCGTTGTGAAGAACTTTCGCGATTGCGCTGACCATCGACCCAATTCCCCAAGGCCCGATGTCCATCACCTAGGCTCCTTTCGGTAAGAACCTAGTAGACGCCCCTCACAATCCTTTCCACCCTCCTGCATGAGGAAGGGCTACTTCCCCAGTACCGCAAACAGTTTCTCGAACGTGGCGTGGTTAGCCTTCGGGTATTCGAAGCCGAGAACGCCTGATTTGAAGTTGATGAGGATGAAGACGGTGTCGGAGCGGTTGCGGTTGTTCAGGTAGAACGATGCCTGCCCGAAGGAATTGGTCTCATTCATCGACCAGACTGGGCTCGAGGCCATGCGGTCGAGGATGGCGGATTTCGCGAAGTCATACCCCGTCGTGGGCGACAGTTGGTACATGATGCCCAGGGGGGTTCCTTCCGAAGAGATTTCTTTCTTGCGCACGTTATCCGACAAAGCATCGTTGCGGATGGCAAATATTTCCTTGTCCTCACGCAATTCCTCAATGCGTGGATTACTAATGCCCGCCTCAAGCAGCGCGGACTGGAAGGGATCGACATTGCCCGCCGTCGGAGCGGCGGAAGGCGATTCGATGATCGTGACCTGCGGCGTGGGCGTACCCGTAGGGGGCGTGACTGGGCCATCCGTAGGCTGGGTGGTAGGACTGGGAACGAACGACTCGAAATCGCCTGAATATACCTGATAACCGATCAGGCCGGCGATGGCCAGGAACAGCAGGACGGCGATGGTTTTTACGCGTTCGGGCATGGATCGGCAATTTTAGGTCCGTTCGGAAACCCGCTTATTTTTTCTTAACTTGCGTAAAGTCCAGCTCCACGGGGGTGTCGCGGTCGAAGAGGCGGATCATGACCTTGAGCTTACCGTGGGCCTCGTCGATGTTCTCGATGTTACCTTCGTAGTTGTTGAACGGGCCGTCGGTGATAACCACCGTCTCCCCCACCACGAAGTCGATCTTGAAGGTCGTCGTCTGGGCGGCAGTGCGGGTCTGAATGACCTTGAATTCCTCGGCGGACACGGGGACGGGGATATTGCCTGACCCGACGAAGCCGGTGACGTTAGGCGTGTTTCGTACGACGTACCAGGACAGGTCGGTCACGATCATGTCCACCAGCACGTAGCCCGGGAAGAGCTTTTTCATCTCAGTAACTTTCTCACCCTTCTTCAGCACCACGATGGGCTCCTTTGGCACGACGACGTCGAAGATGTACTCCTGCATGTTCATCGACTCGATACGCTGGAGCATGGCCTCGGCGACGGCATCCTCGTATCCGGAGTAGGTGTGGATGGCGTACCAGTTACGACCGGTATTGATGGCTTGTTTGGACATTTCGGTGCGGGGTTGGACGGAAGGAAAACTACGCCTTCAGCTTGATGAGCTGTGTGAGGCCGTATTGGAAAACGAAATCGAGACCTCCGACGAGCGCGGCTGTTGCCACGCTGATGCCCAGCACCAGGAGGGTGAGGCGGTAGAGCTCAGGTTGGGTAGGCCATTTGACGGCTTTGAGTTCCGCGATGGAGCCGGAGACGTAGGCGGTGATCTTGTTCATGTCGAAATGGTTCGTAAAAAAAGAGCGGCTAGGGTGGATTATAGGGTAAAGATCGCCCGTCTCAAGGGGAAATGGTAGAATGGAGGAATATACTGGGAACTCGACAACTATGCACGATGGGAGTGGTGGAAATCATCCACGAATAGGGTCTGAGACTGGTGAATGGAACGCAAGACGTTTCAATGATCGATTGGTTCTTTCCCAAAAAAACAACCCAAAAATCTTCGCCGAACAGCTTGAGCAATGCGAGGGCCTAAGTGCCCATCATAAGCAACAGCTTTCGGAGGCTTTTCGAGAGGGACACAAAGACGGTAAGGGGTACGATTATGCTAATCAGTTGGCATTCTCGTGGTTACGAAAAGCGTACGATACCGAACATGAAAGGGTGTTACGCGCTGATAAAAAGATTGCCGCATTGAAATCTGGGCCACAAAAACGAGCTGTCATACTCGCAATTGCAGCCGATAGTCCTTTCGTCTTATTTCGAAATGCACTCTTAACTCTCAACTATCCCTTGATCCGACTGAAAACCCATCAAGCAGTAGTTCGGATGGCTGTCAGAGATGAGACCGATCAATATTATGAGAGGTTCGATGACATTCTTCAGCGCGTTCTGGAATACTTCGTATCGTCAGGACTATTGACATACGATCCTGATCAGAAGTTTATGTTCAGCACGTGGTTGGGAGATTCTGTTACTTTGTATACCGAAAGAGCCCTTAAGGAGGTTATTTTTGGCACTGGCTACGTCTCTGCCGCATCGAATGTCAGGCGTGCTCGTCTAAAGCCTGGGAACGAGGTTGAAGTGGAACGGTTACAAGGGATGAGGTCGATCCAAGCAGCTGTGGCCAATCCATTCTGGCATACCCATGGTGGTTCTGAAGAAGATCAGAACGGAATTCGTCTGGATAATACGCTCCTTTGGAGCAGTCAGAAGACACCATTGGCTGCCCTCATGGATGCATCCTCTGACCGGTTAATAGGAGAAGCGATGGCAAAAATCAGGTTCAACTATCGACCATTGGTGACTAGCGTCCTCGAAGAAGAGAAGTCGTACCGGGCTGCTGCAACACAAGCCCAGAAACTGTTAATACTGCGATGAAGAGATTCCGTCAGGCCCTACTAGACCTCATGAAGGAAAAGGGAATGGTCTCACGGGACGCCACTTTGCCAGCATCCACGAATGGTTATAATAAAAAAGGAAACCCGAGGAATACCGGAAAGGCCGTGATAAGGCAGGGCAAGAAACGAGGCATTATTCATGAAACTTCCGGTGTACCTCCCGAAGCTTCGCGTTCGTGATGTGCGTGTAGACCTGGGTGGTGGCGATGTCGGCATGGCCGAGCATTTCCTGCACGCTGCGGATGTCGGCCCCGTTCATCAGGAGCTGCGTGGCGAAGGTGTGGCGCAGGGTGTGAGGGGTGACCTTTTTCACCAAGCCTGACAGTCGGGCGTATTTGCGCACGATGGCCTCGATGGAGACGGTGGAGAGACGGTTGGCCTTGGTCGAGAGCGCATCCTTGTCTTTCGCGCGGAGGTTGACGAAGAGCGGATCGAGAGGATCGGAACGGGAAGACAAGTACTTCTCCAGCCATTCTCGGCAGCGGTCGGAGATGAAGACGATGCGCGTCTTGCGGCCCTTCCCCTTGATCATGAACTCCCCGCGTTCCAGAGATACTTGGTCGCGATCCAAAGAAGCGATCTCACTGACGCGCAGTCCCGTGCTATAGAGCATCTCGACGATGGTGCGGTCGCGCAGTCCCGCCGGAGTTGAGACGTCGATGCTGTCCAGTAGCCCCTCGAGCTCGTCGCGCTCGAGGAAGGACACCTCGCGCGCTTCCGCCTTCCCCAGATCCACCTTCTCGGGAGCGAGGACGTCATGCCCCTTGCGGATCAGGAATTTGAGCAACGCGCGCAGGGCGATGATGTGGTAGTTCTGAGTCTTGCGGCTCAGGAGCTGTTCGCCTTTACTATCCTCCAGACGATTGAGAGAGAGACGGTATTTGCCCAGAAGGTCGAGATCGATTTTCTCCACGTCGATATCCCCGACGAACTTCTCGAAGCGCTTCAGGTAGTGCGTATAGTTGCGGACCGTGCGCATCGACTGCGCCTTCCCGATCTCGGCATGGTCGAGGAAGTCCGATATGGCCTGGGAGAGGCGGAGGGTCACGGGGAGGAAGCGAACGAGCGCGGATACTGGTCGTGCGAATACGTGCAGCGCGCCGCATTATCGCACTCCGCCCGCACCGTTCCAAACGTATCCGTGCGATACGTCTGGATATTGAGCTCGTCGAAGGTTTTCAGCGTTTGGGCATGCGGATGGCCGAATTGATTGCCGGCAGCCAGTGAGAAGACGGCAACGTCCGGATCGACCTGGGTCACGAAGCGTTTGGTGCTGGAGTACTTGCTGCCGTGGTGCGCGACTTTGAGCACCGTTGACCGGACATCCACCCCGGTGGCGAGGATCTGATCCTCCACGAAGGCGTCGATGTCTCCGGTGAACAGGATGTGCGTAGCGCCGTAGTCGAGTCGGAAGACGACGGAGGTCGGATTAAGCTTCGAGGATTGGACTTCCGTGGAATTGAGTTCGGATTTCGGGGAAAGGATATCGAATACCAATCCTGGTTCGACGACGTAGTCGCGATCAGCGGTGGCAATCAGCCGCACCTTGTCCCGTATTCCTTCCACGAAGGCCTGGTACTCGGGCAGCTCCGTCTTCGCGCCTGTCAGGAGCACGGCATCGACCTGGTACTCGCGCAGCACGGTGAGGAAACCATCGAGGTGGTCGCGGTGCGGGTGGGAGAGGACGATGAGATCGAGGCGACGGTCGAAGAACGGGAGTTCGCCGGGCAGGACGTCGGCGATGTTGTTTCCCGGTCCGGCATCGACGAGGATATTCTTGCCGCGCGGCGTGCGGATGAGCGTCGCGTCGCCCTGGCCGATATTGAGGAACGCTACATGAAGTTTCCCGTTCGGCAGGGCCGCATGGACGCCGACCAGGATTAGAAAGATGGCGGCGGCGAGGCCGAGGCACGCGAGCAGGAGCAGCTTGCGCTGCCGATGGTCGAACGTAACCCTTGGTTTAGCGGACGTACCACGCATGGTGTCTTGCCTAGGGGCGGATCATACGGGCATACTGCGGGTCGTGCAAGACACCCCCTCCCCTTCCATGTCCCGCGTCCACCTGTTCGACATCCCGTTCGACCCCATCCGCATGGACGAGGTGCAGTCCCGTGTCCAAACACTCCTGAGCGACGGCCAGCAGCACGTGATCACGACACCGAATCCCGAGATCCTCCTGGAGAGCCTGGAGAATCGGGAGCTGAAAAGTTTCCTACAAGTGTCCGACCTCTCGATCGCCGACGGGATCGGAGTGCTGTGGGCGACGGCATTCGAAAAAGCGAAGAAGGAATCATCCTCTCCCCTTCTTTTCCTCCACAGCCTGTCCTGGATATTCCTCGCGCCCCGAAAGATCCGCAGCGTCCTTCCCGAGCGCGTGACGGGCGTCGACTCGATGGAGGAAGTGTGCCGAGCTGCGAAGGAAGAAGGGAAGGGCGTCTTCCTGCTCGGTGGCGCGGAGGGTGTGGCACGGGCTGCTGGTGAAATTCTGAAAGCCAAGATCCCTAGCCTGAATGTCGCGGGCTCATATGCCGGAAAGCCCTTCGGACCGGATGACGAGACGATGCGGCGGATGATCACCGAGAGCGGAGCGGAGATCCTGTTCGTTGCCTTCGGCTGTCCCAAGCAGGAGCGCTGGATCGCGGAGAATATACCTCAGCTCCCAAGCGTGAAGATCGCGATGGGCGTCGGTGGCTCGTTCGACTTCATCGCCGGAACGGTCAAGCGCGCACCACAGTGGATGAAGGCGCTCGGCATTGAGTGGCTCTACCGCCTGATCCAGGAACCGCGTAAAAGACTGCCACGCATCTGGCGGGCGGTGGTGGTGTTTCCGTTGAGGGTTCGTTTTAATACCCACTCCACCAATGGATAAATTTGATCCTCCGGCCCGTGCCGAGCAGCTCCTTCGAGATTTTGCTTCTACTGGAACAGAGGAATCCCTCGTTGCGCTCAAAGTCGGCGCACACACATACTTAGTGCGTGCGGTTGGCGAAGCTATGATTGATCAGTTCAGTAGCCTTCGTCGTGCGCGCAAAGGAACGGAGGCACAAAAAGAGCGCGTAAACGCTGTACTGCCAGACTTGATTGGCGCAATCCAGTTACGCGTAAAATTCGCCCTATACGACCTAGAGCGAGATCGGGCGAGTTAGCCTGTCCATTGTTGCAACCTCATGATCGTCAGAGAGTCCAACCTCTCAGGTCTTACCATGGGATCGAGGCCGTTCTTTTCCATGAGCTCCACGGCCTGTTCCTTCGGCATCATGCCGAGGAGATTGTTAAGCAGCGTCTTGCGGGGATTACGGAAGAGCTTGTGCGCAAAGTCGTAGAGGGCCCAAGGATCTTGGACTTCTGGTTTCTTCGATCCATCGATGCGGACCACGGAGGACATCACCTTGGGCTGGGGCTGAAAAGCGGTCGGGGGCACATCGAAGAGTAACTTCGCTTCGCCCAGCATCTCGGCAGCGACCGCGAGGGGAGAATTCTTGCCGCCCTTCTGCGTCACCTTCTCCGCCACTTCCTTCTGCATGAGGAACGTGATGGCAGCAGGCTTGTGCTCCCAGAGCAGCATCTTCTCGAAGAGCTTCGTCGTGAGGTTGAACGGGATGTTCCCGACGAGGTGATAGGGTTCCGTGTCCGCGGGTTGGTAGTCGAGGATATCGCCGTGGATGAGCGTCAGGTTCGCGCGATCGGCGAAGGAGTTCTCGAGGAACGGAAGAAGGTCACGATCGAACTCGATGGCGGTGAGATGCTCGGCGAACTCGAGCAGGCGCGCGGTGATGACACCGGTACCTGGACCGATCTCGATGAGGCGCTTCAAACCGACCTCCGTAACGGCCCGCACGAAATCGGTGGGGTCGATGAGAAAGTTCTGCCCGAATTGTTTCTTGGCCACGACGCCGTGGGGGGCGGTGGAATGGTGCCTGCCTTGCATGGAGGGCGGAAGGAAGCTATGGTGCGCGCATCATACGACCATGGACACGAAAAAGGAACTCATGCGGGCATGGAGCGTGGCCACCTTGCGCGGTCGGGAGCTCTGTTCCCTGTCCTTCGCAGTGGGAATCCTGGCCTATACCCAGCTGGCGGCCTTCCTGATCCTGGCGATCGGGAGCGGTGGCTTCGTGGGCTACGTGCATGGACGCTACCTGTTGTACGCGTTGGCACCCTTCATCTACGCGCTGATCGTGAACGCATTCGTGAAACGCATGGCCGCGGCGAAGCAGTGGAAGTTGTCCGAGTTCGTGCAAATGCTCGGATCCGTGATGGTACTGAGCGCCCTCATGCCCGTCGTGGCACTGGCGACGCTTATCCATGTCGCGTTCTCCGGATTCGCGACGCTCATCATGGTCGTGTCCGCCGGATCCGCCATCACGCACAGCGTCCTCTACCTGCGACAGCGCGTCCTGCTCTCTCCTGCGCAAACGGCCCTCGCCGTCGGGACGGGAGCGATCGTCACATTCGTCCTCTTGTACCTGATCCACCTCATTCTGTTTCCGAATCCCTGGGAGTACCTGCTGCAGTTCGTCGGACAGGCGCCACGATGATCACGAACTCCCCCTTCACACCCTTCTTCTGGAAATAGTCCAGGGCTTCGCTTGGCGTGCCACGGAAGAATTCCTCGAACATTTTCGTGAGTTCCCGGGCCACGGCAATCTGACGATCCGGGCATTCGGCAACAAGGGATTCCAGCGCCTTGGGCAGCCGATGCGGCGATTCGTAGAACACGCTCGTACGCTCGCTTGCCGCTACTTCGCGGAAGAA
>CAYOUH010000042.1:0-240 GCA_964407085.1 uncultured Candidatus Peribacteria bacterium
CGGAAGGGGGGACGAAAATCCGTTGGCCAAAGGGTACGAACATCCTCGATCCGACGTTTCCCGTGACGGATGACTTCCCGGTCATGACGGAATTCGACGTGATCTTGTCCAGCGAGGGCTATGGCATGGCTCTCGTTCCACGGCACAAGTTCACCTTCCCGTATAAAGCCCCGTGCATCGTCTGGTATTTCCCCTCCACCAATACGATCAATCTTCCGGCGGTGGAAGCGCCCGATCCGG
>CAYOUH010000042.1:250-7927 GCA_964407085.1 uncultured Candidatus Peribacteria bacterium
GCCCTAGTGCTCATTTTCCTTTTCTTTTTGTTTCCCATAACCGCCGTGGCCACGAATTACTATGTCGACGCCACCTTGGGTTCGGACGGAAATTCGGGGCAGTCAACGCTGCTGCCGTGGAAAACGATTGCCAAGGTCAACGCCTCGGACTTGAAGTCCGTGGATTCCGTCTATTTCAAACGGGGAGAGATATGGTATGAAGAATTGTTGATCCCACCGTATGGCCCCCTGTTGTACGGGGCTTATGGCGCGGGGGCGGCCCCGATCATTTCGGGGATGGGCGAAGTGGCGGGCTGGAGCACGGCGGCCAGTTGGACGGACGCGGGAGGCAATATCTGGCGCATGACCGTGAGCCGCGATCCGCGCCGGATTTGGCTGGATGGGGTGGAATATCCCATTGCCACCGATCCTTCCACGGTCGATGCCCTGCGAAGCCTCTCCGCTAACCTGTTCGTGATCGATGCCTATGGCAAGATCCTCCCGAAAGATGTTCTGGAAATCCCCAAGTTCGGCTGCGTGAACCTCCACCCCTCCCTCCTGCCCAAGTACCGCGGCGCCACACCCGTACCATTCACCATCCTGGGAGGTGAGACGGAAACGGGCATGACCTTCATGCGGATGTCCGAGGGTATGGACGAGGGAGATATCCTGACCGTCGTGCCCGATCGGGTCCTGCCGACCGACGATGCTCCTACCCTGCTGGATCGTTTGAATGCCCTGGCGGCAGGCCAAATCGGCGACATCCTGACCGACTACGTGGAAGGGAAGATCACCCCCGTTCCCCAGGACCATGGGCAGGCCACGTATTCCACCCTGCTCACCAAGGAGCATGGCCGCATCGACTGGGCGACTGACACGGCCGTCATGGTCGGACGGAAGCTGCGCGCCTACGCTCCCTGGCCCGGAATCTTCACCTACTACCAAGGCAAGCGGCTCAAAATCCTCGCCTGTGAAGCGGCTCCATCCGGACCTTCAGCTCCCTCTGGCAGTCTGGTAACCCCAGATCTCATTGCCACCGCGGACGGTCTCGTGCGCCTCGTCACCCTCCAGCCCGAAGGGCGCAGCCCCATGCCCTTTGCGGAATTCCTCAGGGGAATCCGCGAAAAAGACCCCGTTTTCGGTTAAGATCGTCCCGCACTATCCCCATGCCCTCCCACCGCGTCCATCAGCTCAACGACCTCGTCCGCGACTCCGTCTCGGAAATCCTGCTCAAAAAGGTCAACGCCGATTTCTTCCGCCTCCTGACCGTCACCCGCGTGGTCACCGCGCCGGACCTGTCGATCGCCCGCGTGTTCATTTCCCTTCCCGACGGCAAGTTCCCACAGTTTCAGGAATGGCTCAAGCGCGAGATCTTCCATATCCAGGGCGAATTCAACAAGGGCGTTTCCTTACGGAAATTGCCCAAACTGGTCTTCGTCGAGGATACGACCGGTGATTACGTGGACAAGATCGACGCGCTGTTGCGGAAGGCACGGGAGGGGTAGTTCGTCCGGGATGGAGATATGTGCTTGCCAAAGGCTGGTTTTCCAGTACAATCCTCCCCTTTCAGTTCCCAAGCATTCTTTGTCCTGAGCGGAGCGAAGGATCCCGCCTCAACTGGCTATGAGAAGACGATCGAAAGGATCCTTCGTCACTTCGCTCCTCAGGAAGAAGAGAAAATGAAACCAATGAATCCCACCTCGTTCGCCATCAGTAAGGAAGACATCGTCGCCGCCGGTCGCGCCATCAAGGCTGCCAAGCGCGTGGCCGTCATCAGTCCTAAGAACCTCGACGGGGATTCCCTCGGGTCGTGCTCGGCGCTCTACCTGCTGATGAAGCAGCTGGGCAAGGAATCAGTGCTCATGTGCCTGGCCGATATCCCGGATAACCTGAAATGCATCCCGCGCACGGAGTCGTACGTAAAGGAACTCAATGTCGATGACTGGGACCTGTTCATCGTGCCCGACACGGCCGATCCGAAGCTGACCGGCATGCTCGAGAGCCACCCCGACCTGTTCAACGGCAAGAAGGAAGTGATCAACCTCGACCACCACGTGACGAACACGCGCTGGGGAACGCTGAACCTGATCGATCCCGAGTGTGCCTCAGCCACCATGGCCGTCTATCGCCTCATGCGCTCCTGGAACGTGAAGCCGACCTCCGACATGGCCACCGCCATGATGACCGGCCTGTACACCGATACCGGCAGCTTCATGCACAGCAATACCACCCCGCTGGCCTACGAGATCGGTGCCAAGCTGCTCTCCCTGGGAGCCGATCTGCCGAAGATCTCCAAGACCGTCTTCCGCACGACCACCGTCCCGACCATGAAGCTCTGGGGCCGGGTGCTCTCCCGTGCGATCCAGAACAAGGCCCGGGTTACCGTTTCCTACATCCTGCAGCAGGACTTCGATGAGCTGGGCCAGAATCCCGATCACTTGAGCGGCGTCGTGGACTACATCAACGCCGTCCCAGACAACCGCTTCTCGGCCCTCATCAGCGAGTACAACGGCCGGGTGAAGGCTTCGCTTCGCGCCCTGCGCGACGACGTGGACCTGACGAAAATAGCCGGCATCTTCGGCGGCGGCGGCCACCCGAAGGCCTCGGGGTTTAGTCTACCGGGAAGACTAGTTCTGGCATAGACCTTTTATTTGTCTTTTTGCTGCGGAAAAGGAAGTTTTTCGGTATGCTGAGAGGAATAATGTTCCCATGGGAGAAAGATGGAATCGGTGGTTCGGCACGCGGACTACCACGATGGATGAGCTCCAAGAAGCTCGCCGTAAAAGTGAACAACGAAAAGCGGACCGTGGGTCCACCGAAGAGAACCTTACCCTTGCACGAGGCGAAACGGTCGTAAACTGGACGGATGAGTCCGGGGAAGGGGGAAACTACCAAGGGGTGGCCATTACTTCCAAGAAGCGAAAGATACGATTCTGGTGGGAGGGTGAAGGATATTTGAACACGAAGATAAGCTTTGCGAACGCCGTACGGAGACGAGTCGGAGTAGCTACAAAACAGGCTATCGCAGGCACCCGTAAGGCCGTAAGGACTGCCGTGGATGAGGCAATAACAAAACGAAACCAGAACGCACTGCTGACTAACCTTTCCCGTACCGCCGAAAGCATGGGGTTCAAATACAAAGCCATTAAATGGGTGGGCACTGAACGTCTACGGATCCTGATAACCAGATCTTCGCATAAAGACATCATTGCAGCGCGCTACTACGACTACTATCGTGGAAAAAAAGGGTACGTATTAAGCCCTGTTCCCAAGCAATGATTGAGGCTACTAGTACACCTCCCTTCGATAACACTCCTCGCAATACACCCGCTCTGGCCGCTCGGGCGCGTAGGTCGTTTTCATCGCCTTCGCACACTTCGCGCATGGCCGATCGAAGAGCTTCCGCGGGTTGCGCATAGCGACACGGTCGAAGTGGCGCGTATCGGGATGCTTCCGAGGAAAGGGGAGGTTGGTTCTGGAGGAGGCTCTCCATCACGACTGGGTGACTACGGGTCCGGGACACTGGGTCCCGGCAATACACTTAGCGTGCGATCACACTGATGGAGTCGATGCCCACCTGGAAAGCGTTCGGGTCGGTGGAGGCATTCCTGAGGCGCAGGGTGAGAGAACCGCTGGGCAGGCTCCGCTCCTGGTACAGGATGGCTTTGGTCTGCCAGTTGGCGGAGTTCAGGTTGATGATGCCCCGTGAGGCACCGTTGACCAGCACTTCCATACTGCCGCGGTTGGGACCCTTGACGCCCACGATATCAAAACCAGAGGCGTTGTTCATATCCAATTCCATGGAATCGCCCGGAACAGTGGAGATCTGTTCATCATTGTCCCTTTGTCCCTGTGATGGGAAGTAATCCACCCATCCCGATCCTGTCAAACGGATGGCACAATGGTCACCGTTGTAGGTATTGATCGATTGGGCTGGCAGGAAGCCGGATTTCGCATGCTTGATGGCTTCGACGTAGCGCTGGCCTTCCTGCTTCGTCGGTACGATCCCGGCACCCCCCTCATCGATCTCGTTCCAGGCGTACACAAGGGCCAGGGGAGGGTTGGTCGTGGATGCAGGGTTCTGGCGAAGCCACGTCAAGCTGTTTTTAACGTGCGAGAACCATTCCGAATGCAGCGGCGACTCCACCCAGTAGCCGTAGTCGCGCGGTCGGGGGTCATTGACCGGCGTGAGGCCGGCCACGGTCTTCAGTCCTGGGTGTGGTCCCCAGTTCGCAACGTCCTTGGATTGCTGGGCGGCCCAGCAGCGCTTGGCCGCGGTTCCACTGGGAACCGCACCGCTGGGGCCGTAGGAGGTTATTCCTTGGAAGCCGAATTTCAGCGCCGCCGCGATGTTCATGTTGTTGTCGATGATTACCGGGTCGCCCATACCAGCGGCGCGGATGCGGTCCTTGAGGAATTGGAGTTCAGAAACCCAATTCGTACCGAAGCCATCCGGTTGGGTATCCAGCTTGTTACTATCGAACCAAAAGATGACCGGACTGTTGCCGTTCACCTTTACGTATTGGGGATCGCTGAACAGTGTAACGAGCTCGGGAACGGTTTGGGTCCGCCAAACGTTTTCCATGCCCGAAGGATCTTCCGGCTGTCCCTTGGCCAACCAAACGGTCTGTAGGACGAAGGCGAACTTCACCCGGTTCTTCACTGCCGATGATAAATGGTCGCGGAACGGCTTCATGAGGTCCGCTAACTGGTACTCGGGCCGTTCCGGGTACCAAACGTAGGCGAAGTAATCCACGCCGTTGTCCGCGGCATAGTTGATTTCCTGGTCGATGATCGCCTGGTGGTTGGGAACGTTGACGTTGTGCCAGCCATAAAAGGGTTCACGGTAGCTGTAGTCTGTGTATACGCTCTGGGCCACCTGGTACAGGGCATTATCCGGTCGCCAGGCGTCCCAACGGATGGCGCCGAGTAAGGGTTCCGCCCCACCCCCTCCCCCGCCGCACCCATCCTGTGTATGGGTCATGGTGACACTGTCGAGCAGGGAACGGGTGGTGGTGGTCACGGGCACCCTGACCCACCGACCACGGACGTAGCGCCACTCGTAAGACGTGGTGGTGGTGACACTATAGAGATGGTAGGAGGTGTTATGGGGAACGCCACTGGCTGTGAAGGACCCACTGCCTGTACCTTGGTACAGGAGCAACCCGGTTTGGCCGTCCTTGCGCAGTTCGACCGCCGTGCCACCTGCGACGTTCCAGGTGAACGTCGTTCCTCCCACACTCGCGCCGTCGCAGACCATAATGGGATTAGGGGAAGCGGTGAGGATGGAAGCATTGGTAATCGCGACAGAAAGGGTCCTTTCGTCACCGATGCCCAGGGCCATGACGACCAAAAAGGCGCCCGTGAGTGCTATCGTCACAGAGAAGATGGAGCGTCGTACGATAGGATGGTTTCCCATGCTGTGAAGGATGATCGGATAGAAGGGAGCCTAAGTCGTATACTAAACGTCTCGAACTCCAAAAGCACCAATACTATATTTTACACTGACTATCATCGCTGACTATCATAGAATCTGTCAAGAAATGGAGAAGGCCGTATGGCAGTCAGTCCATACCGCACTCCCGCAGGATAGGGACGATGCCGTCATCTCCCACTGCCCCGCTCGATCACATGCCCTCCTTTGTCTACCACGGCGGATGCGGAAACAGACCATTCCTAATAAACCTCATTTCTGTAACATGCTTCACAAAAGACCTTCTCCAGCCTCTCGGGCGCGTAGGTCGTTTTCATCGCCTTCGCACACTTCGCGCAGGCTCGGTCGAAGAGCTTCCTGGGATTGCGCAATGCGACCCGCTCGAAGTGGCGTGTATCGGGGTGCCTCCGGGGAAAGGGGAGGTTGTTTTCCCGCAGGAAGGTCAGCTCCGGCTTGATCACGCGGAACGGTTTCCCCGTTACCTCGCACTCCACGGCCCAGTTCAATATCTCGTCGGGGATCTCCTTCATCTCGTCTGGAAGGCGGGAAGCCGGCACGACCTTCTCGACCCTCGGCACCGGCGCCGCGTAATCGCTCCAATGGAATCCCTGCGCTAGGGCTTCCTCCTTCGTCAGGGGATCATACTCCATGGCGACCGATTCGTTGTACCCGAAGGGGCACAGCGACGGCGCGAAGTATTCGCCCCATTCCCCCGTGGCACGCATGGCCTCGATAATCCTTGGGACCAGAACTTCATATTCCGCTTTCGTGTATTTCCGGTTGAACACGCAGTACTCCTGCCGCATGAGGCCCACGCACCCGAAGCAGTTGGGGCTGCCCTTGCCGTACATGCAGTAGAGCGAATCCGAGACCGTGTCGCAGGTGAACGAGAAGGCGCAGCGCGTGCTGTACCCGACCGCCACGTCCTCGTACAGCAGTTCCGACTCATATCCGAACCCGAACGTATCGTGGCTGTCGCGGCATAGCTTCGATGACGTGGTGCGTTTGCAGTCCTGGCTGCCCTTGGCCTCGAAGCAATCGAAGCAGTTCTGGCACGAGGCCAGGTAATCGCCCGTGCAGTTCTCCACGTTCACGTTGTTGTTTTCGCGGTGGACCCCGTTCCTAACGAGTTCCTCGAACTTCTCCCGCACCTTCGTCACGAACGCATGGCTCCCCATCTTCGCCCGGAATTCTGTAAATTGCTGCGGCGTCACGGGCTGGTTGAATATCTGGTACTCCTGATGCGACAGGTTCACGCAGCCGATGCAGTTGCGGCAGCCGATGCAGCCTGACAGGAACGCCGAATCGGTGCACTGCGAGCAGTTGCGCGAAAACGAGAGGCCATAGGATTTGCTGCAGTTCACGCACCCGTAGCACTTCTCGCATTCGGCTGCGATGAGCACGTCCGAGCAGTCCTTCGACTGGATGAGGCCCCTCGAGTGGTAGCAGTCCTGGTCGTCCCCGCTGTTGAAGATGAGATAGCAATTCTTCATTCCGCCCCCGCCCGCGAAATTCGTATACTCGCAGTTCTCGTTGATGCCCACCTGGTACAGCATCATGAAAGGCACGTCCGCCGTGAGCCGCCGCATGTTCTCCGTGAACGGTACGGAGAAATCGTAGTCCCGGCCGTAAGACAAGGGGTCCCATCCTTCTGAGAAATAGCATCGCTGGCAATAGGCCTTACGCCCGGGCTCCTGCGGCCGGAATACCGAAATCGTATCCTTTGCGCACAGGCCGCACTTCCCGTTGTACAGCGACCGCTCGTTGCGCCAGATCATCCGTCGGCGGTTGCGACAGGGCGGGCACAGCGTCGGGGGAGGGATCAGCTCTTTCTTCCCGGCGAAAATGGGTGAAGCCTTCTCGTAAAAAGCGAGGTCATCTTGCTCGATCTCGAACGCGGCTTGGCACTGGCGGCAGGAACGGGTCGTGGGGGTGCTTCATCGCGATCTTACCCACTGCCGTCGTCCGAGGGAAACGAAAAAGCCCCGCCGAGGCGGGGCTTTCCATCTTCTTCGTAATCGACGGACTACTTCCCGGAGCGCTCCTTGGCGATTTTTTCGGCCACGTTGGACGGGACCTCCGCGTAGTGCGAGAATTCCATCGAGTAGTTGGCGCGGCCCTGCGAGAGCGAGCGCAGCTCGGTGGCGTAACCGAACATCCCGGCGAGAGGCACCTTGGCATCCACCACGCGGATGTTGCCACGCTGGCCCATGTTCTCGATCTGTCCACGGCGGGCATTCAGGTCTCCGATCACGTCGCCCATT
>CAYOUH010000043.1:0-7712 GCA_964407085.1 uncultured Candidatus Peribacteria bacterium
CGCGGACAGAAGTCCTTCTCATTCGATGAAGAGGATCCCCAGAGCGTAATGATGCCGGGAGGACGTGCCGGCACGTGGCGTTATGGCATAGAACTTAGTGACGATCCGAAAGATGGCCAACGCAGGATCAAGCTCACGGTCATCCAGTCCAACGACAAGATCACCCACGGGGACGAGAACACCACCGTCTATTTGGCACGGACGAATACGTTCGGGAAGTATGATTTCAATCGTGAATCGACCGTGAAGCGCAGGCTCGATATGACGGGAGTAAAGTCGGAAGAAGTCGTGGACTACCCGATCGAGGATGTTCGGGTGATTATAGCCAAGTTACATACCAAACTCTTACCTTCGAAATAAAGATGAATGAAGCCTTTGAAAAAGTATCTGCTAAATCCGAAATCCCTCGACGACTAGCGGGAGAAAGGGCTGATATGGCCTTGGATATGCTCCAGGGGCAGGAAGAGATCGCGGCATACGATAAAGAACTTCACGAACTCCTGAAGAATAAGAATGTAAAGGGGCTGAAGAAGACTGATAAAAACGGGGACGACCTGACCTTTGATATTTCCTATTCTGGTCTTGGTTTCGTCATGCAAGTGATCAGGATAAACAAAGTAACAAAGGATCAAGGTAAGAAATCCGAGCATCAACTGGAAACAACGACTCGAACACGAATTGAAATCCAAAAAGAGGGGCCTGTTTGGACGCTCAAATCCTACCCCAGTGCTGTGACCGTGAAATTTGAAAAGGGCCAAGAGAAAGAGAGGAGCTATCCTCTAGCAAGACCAGCTACCGTTCGGGAAGTAATCGATGCACTTAAGTCTCGATAATCCTTACATCCCGGTCCTGCCCCGTAGCGCGTTCCTCAGCGTCGTGTCATCGGCGAACTCCAGGTTCCCGCCGGAGGGGAGCCCGCGGCCGATCCTCGTGATCTGGATGTGGGTTTTTTCGAGCAGGTTCGCGATGTAGAGCGCGGTGGTTTCGCCCTCCACGTCCGGTTCCGTGGCGATGATGAGCTCCTTGATTTCCGTCTTCGCCTTTACCCGCTCGTACAGTTCCCGCAGCCGAATGTGCTCCGCTGTGACACCGTTCATGGGATCGATGCGGCCCTGCAGCACGTGGTATAGGCCGTTGTAGTCTCCGATCCGCTCCAGGGCAACGAGGTCCACGATGGTCTCCACCACGCACAGCACGGAGGAGTCGCGGTACGGATTGTCACAGAAGGCACAGGCATCGTGCTCCAGGAAGTAGAAGCACCGCGGGCACAGCTTCACGCCATCTTTGAGTGATAGGAGCGCATTACCGAACTGTTCGAGGTCCGCGCGGCTCCATTTCAGCAGCATGAACCCCAGCCGCTCGGCGGACTTCGGTCCGATGGTAGGGAGCTTACGGAACTGGTTGATCAGGTTTTCGAGGGCTTTGGGCAGCATGTCAGGAGTCTTTCTTGAGGATGGTTTTGAGTTCCCCGAACGTGAACGCCCGGGTCAGTAACAGTCCGGCTGCGTAGACGATCCCGCCCAACGCAACCAGGATGATGATGCCCTTATTCTCCAGAGCGGAGATCACGGGCTCCTTGGCATACATGAGCACGACGCCCATGGCCAGTCCCGAGAGGATGATCTTCGCGAGCCGTATCCAGTCGATGGGGAACTTCACTGCCCTATACCCGTAGTAGAACGTGAACCCGAGAACGAGGGCTTCGGAGAACACCGTCGTCCACGAGGCGGCTACGAATCCGCCCTGCGGGATGAGGACGAGGTTGAGCAGGATATTGATCACCACCGCCGACCCATTGATCCACAGGAGCTTCTTTTGTAGTCCGACGGTGATGAGTAGGTAGATGAACAGGCTGTTGATGAAGGACAGGAAGAGGCTGATGGACAACACCTTCAGTGCCGCATCCGATCCGACGAACCCGATGGTCCGATCCGATACGAACTCCGGGGTGGCGATGGTCGCGATCACCTGGTACGAGGTAACCCATAGCCCTACCAGGACCGGCCAGGCGATGACCGTGAGGACGCTGAGCGTATCACGCAGGAGGGTGGAGAGCTTCCCGCTCTTCTCCTGGTAATACTCCGTCATCACGGGTAATACAGTGGAGACGATCATCACGGGCAGGACGTTGAGCACCTCGATCGCCTTGGTCGCCGCACTGTACAGGCCTACTTCGGCGTTTCCTTTCATGAGGGACAACATGAGGCCGTCGACCTTCAGGTACACCGTGCCGAGGATCAGCGCGATGCCGAAGGGCAATGATTCGCGGATCAGTTCCTTCCACACTGCCCAGTCGAAGCGGTACGACACCGATACGATCCGTCGGGCGTAAAACAGGGTAGTCAGGATGAGTCCGATACTACTGATGAGCCCTGCCGTCATGGCGGCGTAGAATGCGGTACGGTCGCCGGTAGGCGCCTCGGGAAAGAGGACGTAGGCGATGAGAATCAGGCTGCCGACGCTCAGCACCTTGCCGATGAGGAGGCTCAGCGTGGAGTACTGCATCTTCAGCGTCGTCTGGAAAATGCTCACGATCACTCCGTTGATGAGCGAAATGATCGTCCCAGGGGCGCTGATGAGGATCCCCATCAGGATGATGCTCTCTCGGTACTGGGGGATGAAATATGCCATGACGCAGGCGACCAGCACGACCACGATCGAGAGCACCGTCCGGATACTGACGATGTTGCCGAACACCTCCGCGATACGCTCCTTCTTGCGTGCCATTTCGCGCACGGCGATGGTGTAAATGCCCAGGTCAGCGACGATGCTGAAGAACGACAGGTAGATATAGACCGTGTTGTAGGCACCGTAGGACTCTTTCCCTAGATACGAGGTCAGGATCTTGACCGCCGCGATGCCGAAGATGGCAGTGAGCACCTTGCCCAAGACCTGGGTGACCGTGTTGGAGAATATGGCTCTCGAGTGGGACATGGTTGGTGTGTAGCGCTGGCGCAATGAGGGGATTGTAGCAGAAAAGCGGGTGGGGGAAACGCCTTCCTCCCGAGGGGCTGAAAATCCTTGCCTTATGAACCTCCCGCAGTAGGATGGGGGCGTCCAAGCACCATGCACAGACAATTCTCTAACTCGTATTGGTACTACTACGGCTCCTGTGGGGGACTGTATTCGTATTGCCAGTAAGAGCTTCGACACTACGAACACCAGGCCTCCACGGGAAACCGCGAGGCCTTTTTTACACTACACTTTTCTTCATCCCCATGACCCCAGCAACCGATCCCCAGCTCGTCCTCGCGCCCGACTTCGTCGTGGAGGACATTTCCTTCCTCGATCTCGACCATCCCGGCGCCAACGATCCCGCGTACATCGAGCGCCGCAGGATGATCGCCGACCTAGCTGCACAGTACCGGAGTAACCCGGGCGAGATCCCCATACTCGAATACACTTCTGAGGAGCGGAAGGTGTGGAGCTATGTAGCGGCCCAGTTGGAGGAGGCACATGCGAAGAGCGCCGCTAGTATGCACCGCCGGACGACGAAGGATCTGGGGATAAGCACGGACAATATACCACAGCTGCGTACCATGAACGAACGCCTCCGTGACAGGGGAGGGCTACGCCTCCATCCCATCGAGGGGCTCGTCGATGCCCGCAATTTCCTCCAGGCCCTCGAAAGCAATGTCATGCTGTGCACACAGTACGTGCGCCATCCTTCCCGCCCGGACTACACTCCGGAACCTGACGTCATCCACGAGATTATCGGCCACGTGCCCATGTTCACCGATCCTGACTTCATAGCCTTTTCCCGGATCATCGGTGCCGCAGCCCGTCGGGCGAACGAGGAGCAACTCTTGGCGCTTTCCCGCGTCTACTGGTTCACTATCGAGTTTGGACTGATCGAGGAGGCAGGAGAAACGAAGGTCTTCGGCGCGGGAATCCTATCGTCCTTCGGCGAGATGAAACACTGCATGTCAGACGAGGTAGAGCGGTTACCCTTCCGCGCCGCCGAAGCGGCCCGCACCGACTACGATTACTCGCAGATGCAGAAGAAGCTCTTCGTCATCAAATCCTTCAAGGATCTGAGGGGAGAAGTGCTAGACTTCGTTTCGACCTTCTAACTCCTGCCCTATGGACTCGACTGACCTGGCCAACGCCAGATGCCTCCCCTGTGAAGACCCTTCCATGCGACCTCTACCACCATCGCGTGTCATGGAACTCATGCCCCAGGTTCCCGGTTGGGAGTACGATAAGGAGAAAAACGCGATCTTCCGCCGGTATCCGTTCGGCAATTTCGCGGACGGCTTAGCCTTCGTCAACCGGGTAGGAGCGATCGCCGAACAAGAGGGCCATCATCCCGATATCCTCCTAACCTTTCCTGCCGTGGACATCACGCTCTATACTCACGCCATGCACGGCCTCTCGGACAACGACTTCATCCTCGCGGCGAAGATCAACGCGTTGGGAGAACCGACTCAATCCGAATAGAGCTCCGCGTTCATGAAGGGGATAAGGGCCGCCACTGTCGCGAAGCACAGGGCATCGCTGCGCGTATAGAGATGGTGGGACAGAATCCCGATCGCTCCCTCGGCTTGCTTCGAGTTCGTGCGTCCGAAGATGATGTCATCAGCTTCACCCAACTCTTTCCCTTCCCTCACCAATCGAGCGATCCTTTCGGGTAAAACGAACTGGCCGCTATTCCCGAAACCCAACCGCTCCGTATCGGCTACGCACACCCAAGCACTGCTCGCCATGCCATGGGGCGTGTCTTCAATACCCGCCTCCAATCCCACCCAATAATTCGCCTCGGGCATCGCGGTCCGCGCATTTCTAGCCCGAGTCTCCGCTCCTTGGCGGGCTTCTTCCAGCGATGTCGGCTGGTCCTTCACGCCAGACTGTACGCTAACGCCTTCGATTTCGAACGCCATATTCGGCAACGCTTTGGAAAAAGCCTCCCGCACGGCTTCGATCTTGGCCGGGTTTTGGGACGCCACGATGATCCTCATCATTTCGAGAGTTCCTTGCCGATGCCGTTGAGCACGAACGCCGCGAAGGAGCGCACTTTTTCCTCATCGCCTGCGATGTCCACCGTTTCCAGGTAGCGTCGTAGTATTTCGCAGGAGAGGGCCAGGGGGGTCTTCTTGACCGATCCCTCCATATACACCGTCTGCAGCACCTTCTCCTTCGACATGAGGCTGAGCATGATCGTGTCCTTCACCCACTCGTTGATCCGCGACTTCACCTCTGGTGGCAGGGTCTGGGTATCGAACGTGCGCTTGGTGGACAACTCGCCCTCCGCTTTTTCGATATCGGTTAACAATTCCTTCTCACTGCGCGGGATCTCCATCATGGGCGCCTTCTTGAGCTCCTCGGCCAATTGGTTGTAGATGGCGACATAGGCCAGCGACAGGATCGCCACGATGACGTTGACCGGTACGTTCATCTCTAGGCATTTGATCACGAGCTTCAGCACCTCGGTATCCTTGTTGTCTTGGAGGAATTGGTTGAGCAACCCTGCCAGCGCGAAGTCCTTCTTCTTGGCCTGCCCCTCTTCCTTCTGCAATGCAGCCAGTGCGGCCTGGGCAGCCGCCAGTTGCTCTTGGAATTGCTCGACCTGCTCCTTCGTGACCTCGGACACCTTGCCTACTCCTGCGTCTATTTCCGGATTGAAACTTCCATCAGCCATGGGAATATACGTAACATACTCGGACTGGAATGGTCGGATTCTATCGTCCTTCCCTTCGCGCCGCAATCCGTATAGGATTCGCCCCGTATCCGATCCATGGAAACGCTCTACCTCATCGACGGCAATTCGCTGCTCTACCGCGCGTTCTACGCCATCCCGCCTTTCACGACCAAGGCCGGCTTCCAGACGAATGCCGTCTTCGGCTTCGCCAAGATGCTGCTCAAACTCATCAAGGACCGCCACCCCACGCATCTCGCGGTGGTGATGGACGCGAAGGGTCCGACCTTCCGCGATGAACAGTTCGAGAAGTACAAGGCCCAGCGTCCAAAGGCTCCCGATGAGCTCAACGCCCAGCGCCCCTTCGTCCGACGCTTCGTGGAGGCCATGGACATCCCACTGCTCGAGGTCTCGGGCGTGGACGCCGCCGACGTGATCGGGACTCTCGTGAAGCGCTACGAATCCGAAGATCGCGAGATCTACATCGTGACGGGAGACAAGGACCTCATGCAGTTCGTCGACGATGGCCGGGTGATGCTCTATGACACGATGAAAAACGTCGTTTACGACGAGAAGGCCGTAAAGGAAAAGATGGGTGTCGGGCCCGAATGCATCATCGATCTCCTGGCGCTCATGGGCGATACGGCGGACAACATCCCCGGCGTGAAGGGGATAGGACCAAAGACTGCCGTGAAGCTCCTGACCGACCATGGCAGCTTCCGCGGTATCATGGATGGCGCGCATGGAATAGCGGGATCGGTGGGAGAGAAGCTGCGAAATGATCGGGAGATGGCAGAACTGTCCTACCAGCTCTCCACGATCAAGACCGACGTCGAGGTCGATGCATCCTTGGAAGCACTCGCGATCACGCACCCCGATATTTTTGCGCTCGAGACTCTCTTCGTGGAACTCGAATTCAAATCCCTCATGCGCGAGGTGAACGGTGCCATGGAAGCCAATGGCAAAGGCCGTCCGCAGGTCGATGAACCTTCCGCCACGGCTCCCGTCCCTTCCGATCTCCCAGCGTTCACGACTGTGCCCGTCACGGACATGGCCGCCATGGAGCGCCTGTGGAACAACGTCCGCAAGGCCAAGCGTTTCGCATACCTCTTCGCTCGCAACGCCGAAACCAACCCGATGCGCGTTCGGGTCGAAGGGCTGTCGATCTCTCTCGGGGATGGGAATGAGTACGTGATCGACTTCGCTTCCGACAAGATCGATAAATCCGCCGTCCTGACCGAACTCAAGGCTCTCATGTTCGACGAAGCCATCACGGCCGTCGGGCACGACATCAAGCTCGACCTGCACGCCATCGAGAACGAACTTGGTCCCAAGTCCCACGGCATTCCCATGGTGCAAGCAAGTCTTCTCTAACCTCGCCCCCATGAAAGTCACGCCCACCCATATCCCGGACCTGCTGGTCATCGAACCCACGGTGCATGGTGACGAGCGCGGGTATTTCTACGAGAGCTACAGCCTGGAGGAGTGGAAGAAGGCCGGGTTGGAGTACTCCTTCATCCAGGACAACCAGGCCGGTTCGGGCAAAGGCATCCTGCGTGGGTTGCATTTCCAGAAACACCCCCACGCCCAGACCAAGCTCGTGCGCGCCCTGTCGGGTGAAATCTATGACGTGGCGGTCGACGTGCGGCCCGGATCCGATACTCGCGGGCAGTGCTTCGGTATCATCCTGTCTGCGGAAAACAAGAAACAGCTCCTCATCCCGCGCGGCTTCGCCCACGGCTACCTCGTCCTCTCGGACTTCGCGGAAGTCACGTACAAGGTGGACAACGTTTACGCGCCTGACTCCGAAGGCGGCCTGCGCTACGACGATCCCGCACTGGGCATCGCCTGGCCGGACATCGGCATGGAACCGAAGGTGAATGAACGTGATCGGAATTGGCCGCTCCTGAATGCATAAATCGTTTTGGCATGAAAAAGATCCTCAACCTCGGTATCTTCGCGGCAATTGGGCTGGTGGTGACCATAGCGACTGTCATACTCAGCGCGAAGGTGGACTCGGTACTTCATCCGCCATATCGGTATGATGATTCCGTACCTTTGCTGGAACGCCTTCCAA
>CAYOUH010000044.1:0-6941 GCA_964407085.1 uncultured Candidatus Peribacteria bacterium
TCCTCTCCGGGCCATCTTCGATTTGTATCTCAAGGAAAAGGATCAGCAGCCCGGCACCTTTGCCCGCTCCCACTACGAGAGCGTGGCCAACCCGGCCTTCACCCAGATCGGCCTGGGAATAGCCCTCTCGGGAGACAAGGTCTACGCTGCCACGCACTACGTGACGTCGATAGTTTCCGATCCCGCCCCCATCTGTCGATAAAGCAACCCTGGTCCAACGAAGACGCCTCTGCTACGATCGGAGGCGTCTTTTTCCGTACCTCCATGCAGAAATCCTCTCCCAAGAAAACCGAGGAGGCCAAGCCGAAGAAATCCCGCACCAAATCTCCCGTTCCCGCGGCCTCCTTCCTGCTCCTCAGTCCCCTGACGGTCCTCATTGCCATCGGCATTGGCGCCGCGGCGGGGGGAACCTGCATGGCCGTGGGCTGCTTCTCATTCCTCGAAGACACTCCGCTTCCGCCCGTTCCGACCCTGCCGGTGTTCTCGCCGATCGCCATGCGTACGCCTTCCCCTTCACCGAGCCCCTCCGAAGGCAACGGCGTATGGGGGGAGTTCGTTCCAGGGCCTATCGGTTTCGATCCGGTCGCCTCATGGGGAACCAAACCCCTCCCGGCGAGCGTGGATCTCGACGTCCCCTTCACGGCTCAGGCACCCCTGGGCGGGACCTGGAGCGAGCTGCACAACGAGGCCTGCGAGGAAGCCTCCATGCTGATGGTGGATGCGTACGTGAAAGGCAAGGGGGTTTTCGCCAAGCAGGCCACCGACGTAGCCATCCGCGACATGATCACATGGGAATCCCTGCATGGATACAAGGTCGACGCTACCGCCGCAGAAATGGTGGAAATCTTCGACGAATTCCTGTCACTCAAGGCCCGCACGTACACGGGCAACGAGGTGACGGTGGAGAACCTGAAAAAGATCCTCGCCGCCGGGCATCCCGTCATCATTCCCGTAGCCGGCAAACAGCTTCGCAATCCCTACTTCACCCCGCCCGGACCCGACTACCACGTCCTCGTCCTCGTGGGCTACGACAGCGACGGCTTCATCACCAACGACCCCGGTACCCGCCGCGGCGCCAAGTACCGCTATTCATCTGACACGATCCTGTCCGCCATCCACGACTGGACAGGGAACAAGAAGACGGTACCCACGGGTCAGAAGGCGATCGTAGTGGTAAACAAGGATTAGGGCTTTACGATGGTAAAACTGCTATCCGATGCATCGCTGACCGTATAATTGGGGAAAGCATCAGCTCCTTCGGCCAGGATCGTTCCCGACCAAGGAAGCATTTCAGCATCCAGCGGCCGGCCATCCTTCGCCGGATTCCATTCGTAGCTTCCGTCGCAAGCGACTCCCATGTACGCGATGTCGAATTTTTTCCCGGCAGTGTCGGTGGCGGAGAGCCGTACAGCGCGGATATCCGGCGAGGTCTTGATGGTGATCGGTACGGCCTTGCCCCAGGCGAACTTCTCATTCCCGTTGGGGGAAACGATCTTCACGTAGCTTTTCGCTACTGGAGCGGTCGGCTTCGGACAACCCGGGAAACTGGGGTTATCTTCCCAGGACGTTTCCACTGTATCGTCACCGATCGGGAACATGGAAATGGTGTCCGCTCCTATGAGGTTCGCGATGAGCTGCGCCATCTGTCCACGGCTGATGGGAGTGTTCGGATCATCTTCGGCGATGGACTCGATAAGTTCCAAATATCCGCGTTCCTTAGCAGCGTTGAAGTACTTGTCGTACCGCTCCCAGCCCCCTTCGGCACCCTCCTCCATCTTCCCGAAGGCCAGCATGACGATCTTCACGGCCTCGGCGTAGTTAACGTTGCGTCCTGGACCGAAGCTCCCGTCAGGATATCCGCCGATGATATCATGCTCCTTCGCATAGCATACGTACTGCGAAAACCATTCCTCCTTCACGTCGGAGAAGCATGATTTCCCACTGGCCTCGTCCCCTAGAGCCTCGACGATGGTCTTTACGAACTCCGCGCGATTGACAGGATTGCCCGGTTTGAAGGTACCGTCCGGATACCCCTTCAGCACCCCTTCGGTCCTCAATTTCTTGATCGCCGGAGCATATCCGTACCCATTAGGAAGGTCTTCGAAGTCGGGGAGGTTCAGGGGCTCGAACCAACCGTCATCCGGTGATTGTTTCGGGGCATCCGTTTGAGGAGAAGGGGACACGGTCTTCTTGGAACCGCCAAAGCTTGGGATCAGTTCCGTTTTGGGGCTTCCGTACGACTGAAAATGAACGACATATACTCCGGGGGTGTTCACTTCGGAAGGTTTCTGCGCCGACAGGACTAATACGTTGATCGTTAGCGTGCTGCCGTTCTTGGAGAACGCCAGAGAATTCTGGGAAAATTCGGTCTGCCCCTCCGTGTGAGAGCTGTTGTCGTTTGTTTGCAGCCATGCCGCATAAGGATTCGCTTGTTCTTTCCAGCCCAATTCCTTCGATCGGGATCGGTAATGCGCCTTTAGATCCTCTAATCCTACGGCGGACTGGGGAATGACAAAGGTTACGTTCGTGGACCGTACCCATCCATCGCCTGGCTTCGGCGACATGGACCCCATGGAAAGAAGGGTACTATATTCGTAGGCTGCCCCCTTCGGATACGAGGGAAGGTCGGTTGGGGAATCAGTCGGGAGGACGGATCCGCTTCCGGAGTAGTTAGGAAGAAAGCCGTTTTGGTTTCCTTTGGAACCAGTCTCAATCCCTACACTTACCCCTACTTGGTTATTTCCTATAATCCGGAGCTTGAGTTCGACATCGCCGTTCGTCGCAACCGTATCTGTGTGGAACTTATCGTTCGGGTTTTGTTTTTCGCTCGTGATTTTCCATCCCTTCGCGACCAGTTCTCGTTTATAGAATGCTCGTACGGCGTCCAATGTTGAAAAGGATAACGCGTAGGTCAGCGTATAAAATTTTGTATTCCCGACCATATGGAAACCCGACCAAATGACGAATGGGTCGCCACCATCGCGGTACACGGGCAGGTCGGAAGGAAAATCGGATGGGATCGATATCTTTCCCAGCCCTCCTACGGTATTGTCCGTAGTCGTATCCGACGCCTGCCCGATCCGGTACGAATACGCGAAGTACGCTCCTCCGGCGATCAGCGCTAGCAGGATCGTGACGTAGTAGATGCGGCGCATGAGCGAGGCAGGGGAGGCGGACATGATGTTGGTTTATGTTAATTTTATTATACAACAAAAACACGGATCTTGGAACGATCCGGCTTCCGTCCTACCTTTCCCTCGGCTTCTCCACCCGTCCCACCATGAACGCGACCTGCTCGTTCATGTTCTTCGGCGTAATCGTGATATCGGGATGCCGCGAAGCGAACACGCGGAAGATCTCGTCCGCGAAGGCCTGCCCCACGCCGCTGACCCGGTCGAAATCGAGGATCACCGAGCGGAATTTCTCCAGCCCCGACAGCACCCGCCGCGCCTGCGATCTGGAAACGTAGGCTGATCCCAGCGCATACAGCTTCACCTGCACCTCCGTCTTGTCGAAGGCTAATTCATTTGGATCCGTGTAGAACCGTTTGAAGACGTCATCCAACGTCCCCGTGTGCTCGGGACTAATCTCGAACGTGACCTTCGTGCCGTTCTTCTTTGGCTTCAGCATCCCGACGAACGTATCGTCCTGCTCGTTGTCGATCTTCATCTCCGTCCCGCCGCTCTGCAGGCTGAATACATCCGCGGCTTTGGACGTGAAGAAGATCCCTTCTCCCGAATGCGCCTCGGGCGCGGTGGTGGTCTTACCCTTGAGCAAATCCTGTACGGCCTCCAGTTCGGACGACAACTTCCGTTTCTGCATGAGGTTGTTCCATGCTCCTATCCCGTAGTCGTCCACCACGAAGCGGGCGTAGCCGTCATGCTCGTCGGCCTTCACCGCCACGTAGCGCGAGCCGGAGTGCTCGATGGCGTTGTTGAGCATTTCGGTGAAGGCGTAGGTGAAGATGTCCTGCACGTTCTTCGGCAACTTGGCGATGAACGGGCACCGCCGCCGAACCTCGTGCCAGATCTCGTCCTCGTGCAGCTTCTTGTTCACGTAGCGCTTACTGAAGCGGTTCGACAGATGCTGCGACTTCTCCGCCAGGGCGTACACGGAGCCCCGGGTCGATCCGGATTTGGCCAATACGCCCGCCTCGAGCAACTGCCCCACGAATCGCAGCACGTACGCCCGCGTGAACTTCTTTCCAATCGCGTCCAGCACGTCGTTGGCCGTGAAGCTCTGCTTCTCCCTCGCGATCGCCAGTATCTTCTGTTTCAGGTCCATAACCTATTTCGTCATTGCGAGGAGCGAAGCGACGCGGCAATCCCCCTCACTGCAAATAATACCATCCTAACCAAATGGTAAACAAAAGTTTTGTAATTGTAAACTAGTAATAAACAACTAGCCAAGCGTTTTTCCAATGGCCTGGGCGATAGACCAGTGCTGCTCAAACGAAACTTGGTTGTGATACATATGAGCTAAGTAAGCATGGCTGAGGCCACGATACCGCATTAAGTACCACAGGAAACATCCCCCCATAAAAATACCAACAGGAACGGACCGATGGCCAGTGACAGTAGGATTAGTATGAATAAAGGCAAAACCACTAGAACTCAGCAGTCCCATAAACGAATTCAAGAAGGTACGTTGTGTATCAGTAAGCTTGATCTCGTTTTCAATGAAAATATCCAACATAAACGAGGGAGCCATACGGAAAAGTGCCTCCTCCCTAATGGGGGAGACAACCACCATGTCAAACCATGTTCTACGTGTCTGTTTACGGATATTTGCTACGATCTGGTCACTGGGATATGTCTGATTCGTAGCGAGATCGATTTTGGACGGATTAGGTATTAACTGTGAAATGCGGGTAACTAGCTCTTCTCCCAACATGAACAGTTGCATCTGTATAATGGTTTTTAAATGCGCCTCCAAGGTGAACCCCTTGGGATGCTTATTAATCAATTCTATGACTTCCTTTAGGGTTTTTGCACCTGGTAGGGAATTAAGAAATTTCCTCCTACTCTGCGGTTTTCCAAGTTGGTCTTCTTTCTTGTGTTCAGTCATTGAACAAGTGATCACAACCCCAACTCCTTCGCGATGCCCTGCATGGCTGCAAGCGATACGCTAAGTACTTCGGCCATTTCCATCCCCAGGGCCTCGGGCGCCTGGCCCACGATCTCCCGGTTCACGCCTTTCGCGAAGGCTTTATCTTTCAGTTTCCGCTGGGCCGATTCCACCGTGACGGAGGCGAGTTTCCGATCCGGCTGCACCAGGGCACAGGCGATCAGCAGCCCCGTGATCTCCTCGGTGGTATAGAGGCACTTCTCCATCAGGTTGGACGGCTCGACTCCGCTCGCGCTGGGATGGTGCGCCTGCATGGCATGCACGATGACCTCATCCACGCCGGCCTCGCGCAGGATCTCGGCCGCCTTGATCGTATGCTGGTCGGGGGCGTCCTTCGTATACTCCCAGTCGAGGTCATGGATCAGTCCGCAGATGCCCCAGAGTTCCTCAGTTGCCGCGTCGCCGGGGTGGAAGTGCCGCGCGAAGGCGCGCATCACCGCCTCAGCTCCCAGGTGGTGGTTGATCATGAACTTCCCCGTGATGTGCTTGGTCAGGATATCGTAGGCTTCGGCTCGGGTGGTCATGGGGAGGGGAGGTAGGAAATCAGATCGCCATCGGCGTGGAGCGGAAGATACGATCGTAGTGCTCGAGGCATTTCTTCAAGCAGTCCGTGTAGGATTCCTCGATATACACGTATCCCTCGCGCTGCAGGTACTTCATGACCGTAGGGCGGATCTTCGCCAGGATGTGGTTCGACAGGGTGGGGAACAGGTGGTGCTCCACATGGCATTCGACGAAGGCGTTCCCACCCATGCCGTCGAGCAGCCAGTTGCTCCGCAGGTTCCGCGTGGTGCGCGACTGGTGGGGGAGCCACGGCGGCCGGGTGAAGAACATGTCCAGGTCGATATGGTTGAAGATAGCGATATGCACGAAGATCGGTGCGAAGACCGTGCGCATGACGAAGGCCGAGAGGAAAGCGTAGGGGAGGGGAACGAACAGCGAGAACAACCACACGTGGAACGCCCATCCCGCGATGGTCAGGATGAGGTAAAGCGCAAGCTGTCCGGGCTTCCGGAGCAGGTATTTCGTACTGTGCAGTACCAACCAGATATTCACCAGGAATGGCAGGCCGAAGAAGTACGCGTACTTCCCGATCCAGGGATAGTAGTAGTTGCCCACCTCCGCTTCGTCGGGCATGTTCGTGTAGATGTGGTGAATCTCCACGTGGCGGTAGTGCCACCATAGGCTGCTCTGCGCGCTCCAGAAATCCGCGAAGAAATACCCCCAGACCTTGTTCCATTTCACCGCCCGGACCCAGGACCGATGGCCGGTCTCGTGCGTGCCGGTGATGGTGATGCCGTAGTAGAAGTACGAGATCACGATCATTCCCACGGCCTTCGCGACCCACCCAGGCAACGCGAAAATGGCGAAGCCCAGGGCGAATAGGGCGATACGGACTCCGAGCAGCACGAACTCGCGCCCGTGCCGGTCTGTCCAACTGAGAGGATCCAGGATCTGCTTCACCTCGGCAGTCAGCTCGGCGAAAGCCTTGCGGGGAAGAATGTCTTCCATGGCAGGAAGTTATTTACGGGAATGGATCCACACCGACTTGAATACGGGCAACGTCAGGGTCGAGAGCATGAAGCCCAGGGTGGGGACGACGGCGTTGAGGAACGGTCGGTCGATGCCGAGGAACAGGAAGTACAGTGAGACTGACGCGTACGTGAAAAACATGAGCAGCGCGCGGCGGGTAATGCTTCCTTCCCAGTCCTTGTCCAAACCAACCTTCGCGTTGCGTTCCTCGATCGCGGCGATCCTAGTTTCGAGCTGCTCAAGGGTGGACATGATAGTACGTGCGAACGGAGTGTGTCACC
>CAYOUH010000044.1:6951-7659 GCA_964407085.1 uncultured Candidatus Peribacteria bacterium
GACGATCCTTTCTTCGAGCTGTTCGAGCGTGGACATGGTGGCGGTGGTGATGGTGGGCCCACCTGGGTTCGAACCAGGGACCAATCGGTTATGAGCCGACTGCTCTAACCACTGAGCTATGGGCCCGAAGGGCGGTCTGTGTATCCGCCCCGGAATTTGTACCACATCGCGCAGAACAATCCAACGGGAACGAAAAAGCCCCACAGAGTGGGGCTTTTGATTTCCAAGAGGAGAGAAGGCTACTTGGCAGTGTTGGCCAGGCGCATGAGCTTCGACTTGCGGCGGGCGGCGGTGTTCTTGTGGATCAGGTTCTTCTTGGCCATCTTGTCGATCATGCCCGCGGCCTTTTTGACCGACACGGACAGGTCTTTGGTTTCCTTCGTGGCTACCATCTTCTCCACGGCCTTGATGGCCTTGCGCGTACCCAGCTTCTGGGTGTCGTTGCGGAGGCGGTTCTTGGCGTTCTGGCGGTTCTGCTTGATGGAGGATTTGAGGAGCGGCATGGAGGGAAGGTAAGGTGCGGACTTAGGGAAAACGGAGGCATTGTACGGATCACACCAGCGCGAGTCAAAAGAAACGGCTGCGCGCCCGCGTTCGGTCCATCCGTTCAGCTTGTCTTTTCGGCGACCCTCTCTAGAATGCGATGCGTGGTCAATCACGCTTATCCAAGCATGCATCATGGACATCGCCGCCCTCGCCGAAACCCTG
>CAYOUH010000045.1:0-7621 GCA_964407085.1 uncultured Candidatus Peribacteria bacterium
AAAGGGTATCCGGATTTTACTCCTCGCCGTCGCAAACGAAAGAACCACTCACGCCGCGAACAACCGCCCGATATCGTTGAACGTGATGAGCCCGATGACGAGCAGTAGGACCACGAACCCCATCGCGTGGATGATGCTTTCTGTTCGCGGATTGGGCCGACGGCGCGTGACCAGTTCGACGACGAGGAAGAGGAACCGTCCGCCATCGAGGGCGGGGAAGGGCATGATGTTCATGACCGCTAGGCTGACGGAGAGTAGCGCGACGAAAATGAGTGTCGGAACCGCTCCGGCCTGCGATACCTGGCCCGTCATCTGGAAGATACCGACCGGCCCGGCGACTCCCTCAGGAACCGCACCCGAGGATACGAGCTTGGCCACGACATCCCCGAGCAGTACGACCGTCAGTACGGTCTGTTTGGCAACTTCTTCCGAAGCCTTCACGAAGGCGACATGCGGAGCGAAACGCAGGGGAACGACCTCGATGTCGGGCGTGATGTAGACCCCGAACGGCTGATCGGTGAGCAGCGTGGCCTGGAACGTCTTTTCCTCGCCTGCACGCTTCACGGTCAGGCTCACTTCCTTGCCCCGACCATCGAAGAGCGCCTGGGAAACGTCCACGCCATTGAGCGTCCGCGCCTCCCCTATCGTCACGATGCGGTCCCCGACGAGTAGGCCCGCCTGCTCCGCTACGGAACCGGGCTCGACCTTTTCCACCGGAATGCCCGTCGGGTCCTGGTTGATTTTCAGCGTGCCATTCGCCTTCGCGAAGCTGTCGCTCTGGATGAGGTAGGAGCTGAAGGGCAACGCGTGGTCATCGACGATGGCCAGGGGCGTGAACCCCACGGAGAAGACACCCGTGAGCAATACGATGGCCAGGAGCAGGTTCATCACCACGCCCGCGACCACGACGGCGATGCGCTGCCACAGCGGGTGGAGGGCATAGTTACCCGGATCGGCGAGGCGCTTGGCGTAGTCGGGATCGGCTTCCTTGTCAGCAGGCGACTTGGGATTATCGCTTTCCCCGAGCAATCGCACGAAGCCTCCGAACGGGATCCAGTTGAGGGTGTACTTCGTGCCGCTGCGATCGGTCCAAATCGTCCAGGCACGCGGCGGCAGGCCCATGCCGAATTCCTCGACCTTCATACCGCACTTCTTCGCGACGATGAAGTGGCCGAACTCGTGGACGAGAACGAGGACCGAGAAGATGAGAAGGAACAGGAGGAGGGTGAGCATGGAAAGATCCTAATGATGGAAGTACGTACAAAGAGAGATCCTTCGCTGCGTTCAGGATGTAGGATTTTGGGCTTCGTTCCTTGTCTTGCTCGAACTCAGCTCCAATTTCCCTACACTTTCATCACGTCCTCTTCCTTCTTCTTGGCGATCTCATCTATCGAGGCGTTCGCCTTTTCGACCTGGCCCTGGATGCCGGCTTCCTGGCGCTTGGCCTCGTCTTCGCCGACTTCATCCTTCTTGATCTTCTTGATGGCATCCTGGCGGACGTTGCGGACGGAGATGCGCGCTTCTTCGGCCAGTTTTCCCACGAGTTTCACCATTTCCTTGCGGCGTTCTTCGGTCAGCTGCGGGATGGTGAGACGGATGAGGAGGCCGTCGTTGAGCGGATTGAGACCGAGGTTAGAGGTGTTTATCGCCTTCTCGATCGCAGACATGACACCCTTGTCCCAGGGCTGGATGACGATCTGGCGCGCTTCGGGCACGGAGATGTTGGCCAGGTTCTTGAGCGGCTGGGTCGAGCCATAGGCCTCGACGTTGAGGTGTTCCACGAGCGAGGCACTGGCGCGTCCGGTCTGCAGACGGCCGTATTCGCCCTGGAGGAAGGAGACGATCTTGTCGAGTTCGGCAGCGAGTTGCTGGTCCATGGAAGAAGAGGGAAAAGTGCAGCAAATCTATCGGAAGCGGGTAAGGGTGTAAAGGATGAGGCGTACGGCCAGGGCATTGCGCGGTTTATGAGTGCATGTCGTAATTGCATTACGGCAGCACGAACGGTAGAATGATGTATCACAAACGAACACTAAAACGCCCATGCTTTCCCGCGGAAAAATAGCCTGGCTCGGCATCCTTCTCCTCGCGCTTTTAGTGACGTTCCGGGGACAGAACGTGCTGTACCGTGTCTGGACAACGCGCAACGCATTGGCGATCGAAGACCGCAATGATCTGCGAAGCGCGGTGGAAAAAGAGCTCTCCGCACTGCCTGGTCGGCGGGCCGCCCTGGTGGAGAAGAAGCTTGAAACGGATACCGCCCTCAGGGCGCTCAGGGCCGAGGCCGAAAAGGCCATGCAGCGCTCCCGCGAATTGCGACGGCAAGGATCCGTGACGGAACGGGAGAAGGAAAAAGCCGAACGCGCCGCGCGGTCCGCCAAGAACGCGGTCATCTCGACCTTTCGCAAGACAGGAGATCGCAGCCTGAGTCTCGCGAAGCTGACCGCTGCCTTGCGGACGGGGCACACCACTGCGCTACCGGCGATCCTCTCACCCCTGATCGCCACCCTGCAAGAGGCCCAGGCGAGAGCGGGGGAAGAGTGGGAGAAGCAGAAAGCGCTCGTCCGTGAAACGCGCGAGGCCCTGAAATCCGAACGCAACGTGAAGGCCGCTCGCGACCGATTGGCCAATACGAGTCGTCGGCTAGGAAGGGAGATCGCCGCGCTGGACCGACGTACGATGCTACTCACCCGCCGCCTCACTATCCTGAGCAAGCCGCGTACGGTCAGTCGACAAGTCGCTCCCCAGACCACTCCCGTAACGCTGAAAGGATCGGCGAGCCTCAGTGGCAGCGTAGGGGACGCGACCACGCCCCTCATCTATAACGACCTGTCGAAGGACCAGGCAAGCCTGAACGCGTTCCTCTCCAATGGCGCCAAGACCCAGAAGAAATTCGACTGGCCCGTCTCTCCCGCAACGGAGGGGATCAGCGCGTATTTCCACGACGAACTGTACGTGGCACGGATGGGGCAGGACCACTTCGCCATCGATATCGTGGCCGACCAGGGGACGGAGATCGTCGCTCCGGCAGACGGTTTGGTACTGAAGGCCGAGGATAGTGGGACAGGATTCCAGTACATTCTGCTGTTGCATAAAAACGGGTACATGAGCTTCTACGGTCACGTTTCCGAATTCGATGTAGAGGCCGGTGACCTGGTACGACGCGGAGCGATCCTGGGGAAGTCCGGAGGACAACCTGGAACGACGGGTGCCGGGAAGAATACGACCGGACCTCATCTGCATTTCGAGGTCTGGAGGGATAATAGGCGACTGAATCCTCTCCTGTACCTGGATCTCGCCATGCTCCCCAAGAATCCGGTCAAGATCGACCCCGACCAAGTGCCCTCCGACAAGGTTGCGGACTTGGATTCCTGAGCCCGCACCAGAAGTGAAAGCTTGTAACAAGACGGTCCGCCAAACGTCTACTGTTCATGTCGTCCCGATAATCGCAACGACCGAGTCTTTGACATCTTTTGTAATTCCTTGACAGGTATATTTTACCGAGTAGGATTCATCCCCTGGTATCCATTTACCTGAGAGTAGTCAGCACAACATAAAAACCAAACGCACATTGGGAGAGCGCTGGTCGGATTTCCCATGGAGAGAAGCCGGTTCCAAGCATTCACTATCATTACTTACCTTCCCTTATCCCCCTTCCATCATGGTCCGATCATCCGCCCTGCGGGGTCTCATTGCCAAAGCGGTGCTAGCCATCATGGCCACCACCCTTTTCGCGCCTACGTTCAGTATTGCGATCCCGGACGTTTCCGCGGCGACCAGTATCACGAATTCGAAGATCGACTCGTTCCAAGGACAGCGTACGAACGCCGTTTGGACTACTGGACAGATCTGCCTCTCGAGCCCAGGGGCACCTGATTGCTATACCGAAGGCGAGACCGTTCCTCATCGCATCGACTTCAAGAGTCTGGCCGCCAATACGGCCTACACCGTAAGCGTCACGATCGACTACCTGTGCCAGGGAGCCACCGTGGGGTACGACAACATCAATTCGCCATCGATCAGTAATGCCACCAATCTGGTCATGACGGGACCCACCGGAAGCGGCTCCACGCGCACCTACACCTTTGCGTTCACCAGCACGGCGGTGACGAACCCGCTGTTGACCATGAACATGCAACTAGGACCCGATGCCGCCGACTGTAACGGGAATTTCAAAGCGGAGATCACGGGCATCGGAGGAACGAACGTGAACATCGATGGCAACAAGATCAAGGAGCTCGTCATTGCCACTCCTACCCCCACAGCAACCCCCACCCCGACTGCAACTCCTACGGCTACACCGACTCCCACTCCAACTCCTGAGGTGACTCCGACTCCGACGCCTACGGCAGAAGCCACTCCGACCCCAGAAGTGACGGCTACCCCGACCGCAGAACCGGAAGCCACGGCCACCCCAGAAGCCACCCCGACTCCAACGCCGGAAGTCATCGTTCCCATCTGCGGGGATGAGCTTACGGAGAGTCCCGAGCAGTGCGATGACGGCAATGTGACCGATGGCGACGGTTGCAGTCTCAGTTGCCAAATCGAGGAGGTCGTCATCCCGACGGCCAGCCCTTCCGCTTCCCCGGAGAGCACGCCCACTCCCGACGCAACCCCGACCCCGACCGCGACACCCGAAGCTACTCCTACGGCGGAACCGGAAGCCACGGCTACACCCACTCCCGACGCAACCCCGACCCCTACTCCAGAAGTAACGCCGACCCCGGAGAGCACCTTTATCCCGCAGGTGGAGCCCACGGCTACACCCACGCCGACCGCCACCCCAAGCCCTTCGGAGGAGCCCATCGGTAACATCGATTTTCCCACCCCCACCCCGACCGTTTCTCCCACACCCAGTGCGACGCCCCTAGCCCCAGCCGGTCACCCCGATTTGGTGGCGAAGAAGGTAGCCGTGACGCAGGCCGTAGGCTACGGGGAGATCGCGGTATTCGACATTTCGTGGAAGAACATCGGCACCATGGACGAGACGGGAGGGATCCTGAAAGAGTATATCCCCGCAGGAACGGTCTTCGACCCGGCTAATTCCTCCGTCGGTTGGTCCTGTTCCAATCCTAACGCGGAGGGCACTCCGTGTATGATCAGCGTGGGTGACATTCCGGCTGATGGAGTATGGTACGGTCCGATCCGCTTCGCCGTGAAGGTAGCGGCCCAGTTCCTGATGCCCTGGTCCACGGACGTCGAAAACGGCGTGTGGGTCATGGGAGACAACCAATTCGGTCCTTCCCAGGAATGTCTGAATGCCAACGACCTGCAGACCTCCTGCACGAACAATGATGCCCATGCTACGGTACCGCTGAAGGTTGATCTGGACATCACCAAGACCGACGGCAAGACCACGATTGCGCCCGGTACCACGAACACCTACACCATCGTCGCTACGAACAATGGTCCGTCCGCCGTCAACCCGGCCTGGATCGTCGATACCCTGCCCGCGCAGTACGACCTCTCCACGGTCGTCCTTTCCTGCCCCGGCTGCGACACGGCCTTTATGAATGGTAGCCAAGTGATCGCCACCTCGCAGCTCGACAGCGGCGAGAGCGTGACCCTCATGGTCACCGCCAAGGTGAAAGACGATGCCACGGGCACCATCGGGAATACGGCCATCGTTACGTCTGATAAGGACCATTTGGAAACGTATACGGGCAACAATGCGTACCTCGATACGACGACAGTGGAAACCATCGATATCAGCGTGACGAAGACCGACGGCAAGACTGTTATCACTGCCGGCGAATCGAATACCTATACGATCACCGTGACCAACCATGGTCCGCAAACGGCCAACCCAGCCTACATCATCGACAACATCCCGTTGGAATATGACTTCGCTACCGTGGTCGCGACCTGCCCCGCTTGTACCTTCGTTGTAGGAAACGGAACGGGAAACATCTACGCGGAAGCTGTCCTGACGGCCGGACAAAGCGCGATACTCACTATCACCGCCACGCTGAAGATCAACACGGGTGGAACGATGATCAATACGGCCATCGCCGGATCGGCCTTTGACGCGGACGACACCAACCCCAACGACAACGCCTCCGATGATGCCACATTCATCTCCAACCCGGGTTCGACAGGATCAGGCTCCACGGGCAGCGGTTCGACCGGCTCCGGATCTACGGGTTCGGGATCGACGGGCAGTGGATCGACCGGTAGTGGATCGACCGGCAGCGGGAGCTCCGGAGGTGGAGGATCCGGCGGGGGAGGTGGAACGACCGGTGACGGTGGTTCCGGAGGAGGAGGAGGTGGTGGAGGTGGTGGTGGAGGTGGAGGGATAGGGGGACCTTTGTTTCCCACACCCACTCCTACGGCCAGCGGCTCCAGCATCCCGGCCGCCGGGATCGGAGGACCGGATTTCCCCACCCCGACGCCTGCAGCCGGCATCGGAGGTCCTGACTTCCCGAAGCTGACCGCCACAGGATCCGACCACACGCTGGAAATCCTGTTCGCCTTCGCCCTCCTCCTCTCCATCGCCGCCCTGCGCCTCGCGCGCGGCAAATCGGAGTAAGGGCACATTTCCAAGCCAAACGATAAGGATCACGCGACCCGAGGCCATGGCCTCGGGTCGCGTTGCGTTTCAACCCCCACGAAGCTCCCTTGTTTCACGGAGGAGAAGCGCTATACTTCCCGGGCGATCTTTCCGTTCATTCTCCCCATGATCAAAACCCTCCTGACCGTCAGCCAAGTCGTCCTCGCCATCCTCCTGTGCTTCTTCATCCTCCTGCAGAACAAGGGTGCGGGACTTTCCGAGACCTTCGGAGGTGCCAGCAGCTTCTACAGCTCTGCCCGCGGCGTGGAAAAGGCCCTCCTGTATGCTACCATCGCCTGTGCCGCCCTATTCTTCGCGAATGCCTTGGCCTTCATCCTCGTCTGACCTCTTCCTCTGAAGTGGATCCGGACAAGCACCCGTATGACCATCGAATTGTACCGTAGGGAAAAGTGGCTTTTCGCCCTTTTCTGCGTGGCATTCCTCGCAGCCGGACTGCACCTGGCCCGGACGTTTTTCGTGTCCCATTCGGTTCCCGCCCCGGACTACGGGGGAAGCTACGACGAGGGCATCACCGGATCACTCTCGGGGGGCAATCCCATCTTCGCCTTCACCAATACTGGCGATGCCGACGTAGCACGGCTCATCTACTCCGGCCTGACGCGCTACGACCCGCTGACCGAACGCTTCGTGCCGGATCTGGCCACGTACGAACGCGACGAGAGTCGTACCCAGTACACCTTCGTACTCCAGGAAGGAGCCACGTGGCATGACGGGACGCCGGTCACGGCTGATGACGTGCTATTCACGTATACAAAGGTCCTGCAGAACCCGGATGTCGGCGTCCAGCGCCTCCTGGCGGCGTATGAGAATAGCAAGGTCGAGAAGATCAACGAGCGGACCATCCGCATTACGCTCAAAGAGCCCTACGTTTTCTTCTCGTCGCTTACTACGTTTCCTATCCTACCCAAGCACCTGTGGGAGAAGGTGGCGCCCAAGGATATCGTTTCCACATCGCTTTCCGACCTGCACGTGGGATCCGGCCCCTACCGCTTCGACCGGCTGCGCGCCAGCGAGGATGGGAGCTCCGTAACGGCGGTACTGGCAGCCTTCGAA